>JANWZT010000019.1 GCA_025054515.1 Candidatus Caldarchaeum sp. | reverse complement strand
ATTTCGATAATGTCTGAGAATCCCGGGATTTTGTCGGCTTCAAACAGCCTCAATCTGAAGTAGTAGAAGTTGTAAGGGGTCAACGTTTTGAGCGCCCGCTCGGTTAGCTCGACATCAAAAGATTTGACCAACTGCTGGTAGTTTATCTTCTGCTTGGTCGCGTCAACTACTATTATGTCGACCAGAATTTGCAGGTTGTAGTACGGGAGGTAAATTGTTGATTTTACAAACTGCAAGTCGATAAGCTCGTCAACGTACATCGACAGAAGCGTTATTCTATCGGAAGCTGATGATATGGCGGTTATCGGCGGGTATTCGTCGAAAGCTGATTCCGCGCATAAGTCGACGAACACGTGTCTTCCCCACCAAGGCCCTCCATACATGTTAAGCAGTAACTCGCCGCCGGCTTTGCCTGTTTCAGGAATTGTTCCGTAGGTGAAGTAGGATGGCTTGCCTCGGAGGGCGTTTTCTCCACATATGAAGAAGATAGTGTAACCATCGGGGTTTGGTTGTATGTGTTTTTTGGAAAGGTCTATTAGTGTTTTTAATGCTGTCGGGGCGTGAATAGATGATATGGGGCCGGTTATGCGCTTCTGTTCGAGAAGTTCCCTCGGAACCGGCTGTGGCAAGCTTCTCCAAAGTGTTCTGAACTCGGTTAAGGCGGCGCCTCTCAGCTGTGTGCCTTGAAGCTTTACGTCAAAAACATAGGGTGCGTACACCGGCTCGCCGAAGGCATAAAGCTGAGACTTGGCTTCTTTGCGAACGTTTGCAGCGATTCGATTCATCAACTCATCTAAACTTCTAACCCCGAACAACGTCAAATCAACATCTACGAAAACCAAGTTAACCGGCAAATCCGCCCATATCGGAAGCACCTTGTAATCAGTCTGTGAAAAACCGACTATAGGGGAGATGACCAGCAGTAAGACTATGAAGATGACGCCGGTTATTTTCATGCATGAGCGATGTGAAAAATTTTGCTTTTAACCATTACGGTTACTGGTGAGTCCACCGTTTTACTCCACGGATGAAAGCGGTTCCCGTGGGTTTGTCAGGTTTAGCGTAGAAGGCGTGACGGTGGTTGTCGTCGTCTTGGTTGACCGACAGCTTGACCTGCCGAAGCCCGAGAACACCGGTGTAGAAACGATGGTTAACCACTTAATTGCCCGCGACCAAGGTGATGTGATGAAGGCCTTTCACCAGCTGCTCCATCCGGAGACCGAAGTCCGTGGCTGAATATTAGTCAGACTGTCTTACCCGTGTTTCAACCCTGATTCTGGCGAATTTGGCCAATAGGAACGACATCGTAACGGCGGTCAGGAAGGACGGAATGGATGCACCGATTGTTGGCGCCAGCTGAACTATGGTTATGTAGACGATTATTCCCGCGGTCCATGCAACGAAACCGCGGAGTTTGATTGATGTGTGGTTGTAAAATTCTTCTATCGTTGGTGGGTTGTTTCTTCGGTTGATGAAGTATTCGGCCGTAAGAACACCGAGTAATGGGACGAAGAGGCTGCCTATGAAGAGGAGGAACCATTCGTACTGCAGTAAGGGTACGGCCAGCGCTAGGGCTGCTCCGGCCGCGGCGGTTAATGCGGCGAAGACCCACTGAGGGGTTTTGGGGAGAATGTTCTGGAATGAGACTGCCGATGAGTAGATGTCCGCGAAGCCGTTGTCTGTTTCGTCGACGAGGATGAGGAGGAGGGCTGCGTTACCGAGGAACAGTGCACCTATGGCCGCTATCACGTCGTTGATGCCAAGAACGGCTGTGAGAGCTGCTCCGAGAATGTAGAACCATGTGTTGGATAGAGTATATCCGCCGAGCGTACCCGCAAAACTCGATGATGTTTTTGACGCAAACCTGTTGTAGTCGGAGACGAGCGGCCACCACGAGATCGGCATGGCGACGACGATGTCGAGCGCTAGCAATATCGGGATGGTTTCCGGGTTTTTCACGGTGAGCCAGTCTGTGAAACCCGGCGAGGTAACTACGAGGTAGGTTATCCAGACGGATGATGCGTAGACCAGCCAGATGGCGTACCTTTCCAACCATTTCCGAATGACGGCTAATGGACCGCCTAAAGCCAGCAGAAGACACCAGATGCTGAAAAACACAACCCAGAAGGGGAAGCTGAGTTCACCGAAAAACCATCCGGTCAAAACCGATGCCGCTTGAGCCATTATCATGATCTCGAACCCTGTCCAGCCGATGAGTTGGACGATGTTCAACAGGGTTGGAACATAACTTCCTCTCAGGCCTAGGACTGGTCTAAGACTAACCATCGTGGGGATGCCGTAACGGCTTCCCACTACGCCGGCGGCCGCCAGCATCAAGCTGCCAACGACCGAGCCGAGCAAAGAAATCACGACTATTTCGAAAAAATTAAATGAAGCGAGAAACGAGCCGGCGAGCAGAACCAGCAGGCCCACGCCGAGGCTCGACCAGAGAACAAAATAATCGAAGAAACGTAGGGTTTTCACGTTTTCTGGAACTGGTTCCGGGCCCCATTCGGGTGGAATGCGAATTTTCATGGACACGCGGTCTAGGCCGCAGAATATAAACTGCTCTACAACCGACTTATGCTTCAGACCGAAAAACTATCTGTATGTAAGCCCATGTTCAAACGGTTTTGAACGGGATTTAGGATCGTGATTGTTTTTGTGGAAAATGGAAAATTTTTAAACGGGCGTATATCGTTTCCGGGTATCACGATTCATCGACCGCGTGGAATGTAGTTGACCAGTCCTCTCAAAAGGGTTCTGATCTCCGTTAACGCCGGACCTCTTACTTATACGCCTCAGCTGCACGTCGAAGACGTATGGCGCGTAGACCAGCTCGCTTCGAGATGAGTAGAGCTGCGACATCGCCTCCTTCCTCACGTTCACATCCAGTCCAGTCAACAACTCCTATCGGCAGAACTCTGTAATCCTCCTGTGAAAACCCTTTAGGGGATAGGATAAGCGAGCATTAGGACGAGAAGCAGGGCCGCTGCCACTGCTTTCACGGATGAGACGACGTCTTTTTCCGCATTTAACCCTTATGAACCATTTCACTGGCTTGAAGACTTGATCTCCACGGAGGAGACGACGCTACGGCCTTTTTCCGTCAACGTGTAGCGGAAAGGTTTCCCCTACCTCTTTACGAGGCCTCTGACGTAGAGGGTTTTCATCAAGCGGGCCGTGTGTTCGCGGCTTAGGTTGAGCGCCCGGCTGACGTCGCTTGACATCACGCTGCCTCTCTCATTTATCACCTTCAGCGCCGCAACCGCCGAAGAATGGAGTATCTCCCGCAACTCGGTCTCATCCGGCCTTTTTTCGTCATCGGTTAACGGGCTGCGCTCTGTTTTCGGCGACGCTGGCTGCGTGATGCTGTGACGCGTCACAGCCCGTCGGTACAGGATGACGAAAATCACAGTCTGAACCACAAAAAGACCGGCGAAAACAAGCGTCAAAGCCTCCATATTTCAACGGCCCTCCAGCTCTGATAGGAACTGTTTGACCGTCTCCCAATCCTTTTCCTCAAAGGCCTCGCTCAAGTCGAAGAACCAACGGTATTGGGGAAGTTTTATGATGCCGAGGTAGCTGAGCAGGATGAGGGTGAATAGTGATTTCTGGACGTTTCTTAGAGCCTGTTTGCGGGTTCGGAGGAAAGAGCCTTTCGTGACGCCGCGTAACGCCGCCCTTTGATGTGATGTCAACATCACGCCGTCACGCTGTGACATCACGTCGAAAATAAGGGTTTCCGCCTGCTTCCGGGTCAAGCTGGAGCGTTTGAGCAGTTCGTCGAAAACCTTGTCTTCGGCGATTTTGCGGGTTAAATCCTTGATTTTTTCGTCTCCGGGGTTTTGGCTGCCGTGTTTCATTCTTGGTATACTGTTTTGTATACCGCGTTATTTTTGCATCACGCCGCGTCACAAGGAATGGACGTACGTGAATATTTTGCCGGTATTACTGGTAACGGATATATCGTCGACGTCGTTGCATGTATGCGATGGCGTCGGTCAAAAACGTAAAAGACGTGGAAGCGAAGGAGGTTGAACGTTCACGGGATGCCTTCATCCAGTGGCTGGTTGACAGCCGCGATGGTTCGAACAACGTTTTCCTGCGGAGGTTTGTGATCAAGCCGGGCGGTGAAATTCCAGCACACAGCCACCCCGACATGGAGCATGTTCAATACGTTTTACGCGGAGAATACGAGGTTGTTGTCGACGGTGTGGTTCACAAGGTTAGGGCCGGCGACGCCCTTTTCATTCCCGCAAAGAAGGTTCACAGCTACCGGAACACAGGGAAAGAGGATGCGGAATTTCTTTGCATAATCACAAGCCAGCCCTATACAACCAACTGGCAGGAAACACAGCCTTCACGCTGCTAAATCTCGGTCGAAGAATAGACGGCGATTCCAAGCGATTTCGCCAACTCCTTGGCCTTGTCGTCGACGTAAGCCGACACTATAGCGAGCTTCGGTTTGACCTTCATCTCTTTTTCGTAGAGGGCGGCGGATTTCAACAGCTCCGCCACGTCACCCCGGCTCACACTCGACTTTACCTCGACCAAGATATGCTCAGCGTCCCGAACCAAAACATCCACTTCGACGAGTGAAGGATAGCCGTAGACGTAGCCTTCACGGTCGTAGATGCCCCACCGCGAAACCCTGCCGCCGAAAAATTCCTCAACAATCCCCTTCAAAGCCTCCCGAAAAGCAGATTCGGAAAGGATTCCCCATCTCGACCCGATGGCGTCAAGCGTTCTCGTCAGCTTTTCGATCCTGATGCTGTGTTGCCGGAGTATCTCGCCCTGCTGCGCTACCTGTTCCTGCAGAGTCTTCACCTGTTCCGCTAGGCGTGTGACCTGTTCCTGAAGACGTGTGACTTGCTCCTGTAGGTTTTTTATGGCCTCTGTGTTAGAGTCAATTCTCGAGAGTATTTCCGCTATTCCGAGATATCCTGCTACGGCGTACCTGAATGTTTCGTCTTCTTTGAGGAGTTTGAGGAATTCTTCTCTGAGCTCCACGCTGGTTCCTAATCAGAGGTGTGGGCTGGGTTATAAAAGGTTGGTTATTACGGTGTTGCGGCGGCGAGTCGTGTTAGTTTGTTCCATCGTTCTTCGATTTCGTCTTTGAGTTTCTGGAGTAGGTGTGCGTTTTCGGGTTTGAGGAGGACGTTGTACCGGTTTTGTGCTTTCAGGAATTCTTCGACGGGTTTGGGTTTGGCGACGTTGTAGTTGATGCGGTATCGGCCGTTTTCGACTTCGTAGAGGGGGAAGTACCGTGTTTCGACGGCGAGTTTGGAAAGCTGTATCGTTTTGTCTGCTTCCGTGTACCATCCGCGCGGGCACGGCGCGAACACGTGCATGAACGTGGGCCCGTCGAAGGTGAATGCTTTGGCGACTTTGTTGACGAGGTCTTTCCAGAAGAACGGGGTGGCTGTTGCGGCGTATTTTACGCCGTGGGCCAGCACGATGGCCATTATGTCTTTTTTGTGTTCGGATTTGCCGGCGGGCGTGGTCGTCGTCCACGCTCCGGGCGGTGTTCCCGCCGACCGCTGGATACCGGTGTTCATGTATGCTTCGTTGTCGTAGCAGACGAAGAGGAGCTTGTGGCCTCGTTCCAGAGCTCCCGAAAGAGCCTGAAGCCCTATGTCGAAGGTTCCTCCGTCGCCGGCGAACGCGATGATGTTGTGTCTCCGGCCGAGGCCTTTCCGCTCCAGAGCCTTCAAACCGGCTTCGACCCCCGACGCAGCCGCGGCCACGTTCTCGAAAGCGACGTGTAGCCATGGGATGTTCCAGGCCGTGTAGGGGTAGGGTGAGGTAACGACTTCGAGGCATCCGGTTGCGTTGACCGCTATCAGGGGCTGGGGTGCGGCGAGTAGTATCTGGCGGATGGCTATCATGGCTCCGCATCCGGCGCATGCGTTGTGTCCGGGGCTGATGGCTTCTCTGGCCGGGAGTTGGTCGAGACGTGTTATCATGTTACGGTCACCTCCTCCGTGATGTATGTCTGGATACGTGTTTTGACACCGTGTTCAGCGGCCTCGACCGCGCTGTTTAGCAGTTTCTCGACTGTTGATAAACGGACTTCGTGGCCGCCGAGGCCGCAGACCACGCTCCAGACGGGGATGTTGAGGTCCATGTCCTGAAGAATTGTTTTGACGTCGGATGCGAGGGGTGGTGCGGGCGCCCCCGGCGAATAGGCTCTGTCTATCGCGACGATAAGTTCGGCGTTTTCCAGCTGTTGTCTAACCTCTTCGACCGGGAATGGTCTGAACAGCCTGACGCTGACCACTCCCACATCCATATTCCTCGCCACGTGCCTAACCGTCCCCATCACGCCGCCCAACCCAACCACGACGACGCGGGAACCCGGGTTCAGGACATGCGTCACATCATATTGAACGTCTCTTGCTGGGTAGGTCTTCGCCGCTTCTTTGAAGTGTTTGATGGATTGCTGAAGTGTTTTTACTTGCTCGGTTTTGACGATGTGGTAGTAGTCTGGCGAGAACATGGCCCCGACGGTCATCGGTGTTTCGGCGTCGAGACGAGGACGTGGCACACGTGGTAGGTATGATTTGATTTCGTCTTTGTCGAGGACTCGAACACCTTCGTAGCAGTGGGAGACGGTGAAGCCGTCGATGTTGACGGCTACGGGGAGAAGGACGTTTCTGTCTTCCGCGATTCGGTAGGCCATTATGGTGAAGTCGTAGGCTTGCTGCGGGCTTTCGGCGAAAATCTGCATCCATCCGCTATCCCGCGAACCCATCATGTCGCTGTGGTCTCCGTGGATGTTTATAGGTGCAGACAAAGCCCTGTTGACGACAGCCATCACTATCGGGCATCGAAGGCCGGCGGCGATGTAAAGCATTTCATGCATGAGGGCAAGGCCTTGGCTCGCCGAAGCCGTGAAAACACGTGCTCCGACCAGCGACGCACCTACGCAGACCGAAAGAGCTGAATGCTCTGATTCGACGGGGACAAATTCGGCGTCAAGTCTCCCGGCGGCGACGTGTTCGCTCAGCCTTTCAACGATAACTGTCTGAGGTGTGATGGGATACGCGGCCACCACGTCGACGTCGGCCTGCATCACCGCGTAGGCTATGGCGTCGTTCCCAGACATGAGTTGAAGAAGTTTCTGACTCAACATCACAGCTCACCCACCATTTCGATACATTTGCGTGGGCATTCGACGGCGCAGATGCCGCATCCTTTACAATGCATGTAGTCGATGACTATTTTTCCTTCTTCCCTAATTATGGCGGGTTCAGGGCAGAATATCCAGCAGATGAGGCAGTTGGTGCATCGGCCGTAGTCTATGACGGGTTTTTTGTTCCGCCATCCGCTCATGTCCCTCTGCGCCGAAGAGCCGGGAACGGTGATGTAGACGCTAACCGGTTTCATGTTTCACCACCTTCATGAATCCCTGTTCAAGGGCTTGAAGGTCGACGGGGCTGAACTTTTTCCCGACGGCTGTTTTGAGCGAATCCAGCGAAACTATTCCCGTGGCAGAAGCGACGGCTCCAAGCATCACCATGTTCAGCGACAAAGGCCTCTGGAGAGAAGTGACGATTTCTTGGGCGTCTAAGGTGAAGACTTGGAGGCCGTCGCCGACAGAAAGCTTCGAAGGCTCTCTGCAACCTATCACGACCACTCCTCCAGAATGAGTTATGTCCACGGGTTTGAAGACCTGCGTCAAACGGCTTTCGAAGAAAACCGTTGCATCGGCTTTTTCAACAGGGGCCCGAATTTCAATCGGAGCGGAGGCGACCCGTGCGTAGGCTTTGACGGGGGCGCCCGACCTTTCGGGCCCGAATTCAGGAAATGACTGTACAAATTTCTGTTCGAGGAGGGCGGCCTCGGCCAAAACACGGCTGGCCGTGACCACTCCCTGCCC
This sequence comes from Candidatus Caldarchaeum sp., assembly GCA_025054515.1. GTDB lineage: Archaea > Thermoproteota > Nitrososphaeria_A > Caldarchaeales > Caldarchaeaceae > Caldarchaeum. The sequence goes on along the minus strand of JANWZT010000019.1, from coordinate 5,569 downwards.
TCCCCGGCCCACGAAGATTAATTCGAAATGCTCCTCTCTGGGTTTTTTCATCATCATAATATTTGTAAGCCTCTGTTTTTTAGGTTATGTATTTATTGTAACAAATGAATACACAAATTCTTGCTTTTTCGCCGAATTGTGTTTATAAAATTGGTATTCGGCCAACGGCTGGATGCGGAAGCTGGTTGAAGGATGTTATTTAGTGGACGTGTTCAGCGATGTGTATGCCGTGAAGGGTCTTGTCCATCCGCCGGGCCGAATATACGCCGTTCCACGCATCATTGAAGGAGTTAAAGTGAAGAGCGTTCGGGAAGGGTTTGCGTTTGTGGCTGAGAAAAACCCCGCCTACGTTTTCCAAGACCCCTACCTTGGAAGGCCCGTCATAGCCGTCCCCGAAACATCCGTCAAACAACCCATCTACCCGTCCAAAGCCATCAAAGGCCCGCCCCGCCTCGTCGAAGCCGCCATCCAGCTATCCCACATCCTATCTGACGCGGGAGTGGAACACGGGTTCACCGGCTCCCTACTCCTCGGAACGGCCGACGAAAAATCCGACATCGACATCGTCATCTACGGCGATGAAAAACACTATCGAGCAGTCAAAAAGCTCCGTCAACAGGACATCCTCAAGCCCGTCGACGCCGAAGCAATCCAAATCCTCTCCGAAAGCCGGCTCGACACACCCAAAGCGTTGCCGACCATCGAAACCGAGCGGAGAAAAATTCTCACCGGAAAATACGCTGGATTCCTCTACACCATGAAAATCATCCCAGAAACATCGTGGGAAAACAGAGACGATACGGCCATCATCCCGGAAAAACCCTATGAAACAACAGTTGAAATCGTCGACGACTCCTTCAGCTTCTACACTCCCTGCCGATATGGTGTGCGAAACATCGGTGGGGAGCTTGAAGTTGTCGAGGTAATTTCTTTCCGGAGCAGGTTTTCGGAGATGGGGGTTAGGGGAGACAGGTTGACGGTGCGGGGGTTGCTTGAGCGGGTTGTCAAACCGGGACGCCTATATCATAGGCTTAACGTGGGTTTAGACGCCGATGATTTCATGGAGCCGGTGAACCGTCGACCATGCTGAGGGACAGGCGGCACGTCTACCTCGACCACGACTTCGTCGAAACAGCTGACAGATGGATTTTCGGCGTCGTTTCGAATACGCATCCACCGGGCCGTGTTCTCGCATACCTCAAATACATTCCCGGCGAAGGCGTATGGACGAGGGAGGGGGTTACCTACCGACGTGTTTTGACGAGCTACAGCATGCGTGAAGTCTTGCAAATGCTCGAAACAGTCCGCCGCCTGAAACCGGATTTTATCTACAGAGACCCTGTCACGGATGAGGAATTCATCTACGTTCCCGTTGAAAAAATCGTCAAACACCATCGATGCGAGGAGAGGCTGGCGGAGCTTCTGCGGAAACCTGTCAACAAACTGGAGGAAACATGCGCCGAACTCGTTGACGGCCTCGCATCCGAAGCGGGTGTGAAGAAAGAATTTTTAGGGGTTTCCGGCTCCCTCCTCCTGAAGCTACGCAACCCAGCCGCAGACATCGACCTCGTCATCTACGGAGGCGAAAACTTCCGCAAAACCGTCGAAGCATCCAAACACATCCAAACACATGAAAACCGGGCCGCAGTCATATCAGCGCTCGTGAAAAACTACATGTCCAAATACCCGATAACCGAGGCCGAAGCCGAAAAACTCGCCCGAAGATGCCATACACGAGGAATCTTCCGAGGAACACCCTACTCCCTTCACGCCGTCAAAACAATCCCCGAAACAGCGAAAGAATACGGCTCCGTCGTCAGCAGACCGGCCGGCACACGGAAAACCATCCTCAAAATCACCGACACATCCGAAAGCATCTTCACACCGGCCGTATACGACGTCGAAGACATCAACGACCACGTCGTAGAAAAACTCGTCTGCTACGACACGACATTCGCCGCCCTATTCCAACAAGGAGACACGGTCGAAGCCTACGGCAAACTCGAAAAAGTCGAAGACCGTGTAGAGCAGCGAACCTATTACAGCCTCTTGATAGGCTCGGTCAAGGCGGTGGGAATGGAGTATGTCAAGCTCGTAAAACCTGTTTGACCCTGTCGACGACCGCTATCTGAACCCACGGCGGCGTCCAGAGGGACATGGTTCTGACGTATCCTGGTTTGAGGGATTTCTTGACCACTTCGGGTTTCCCGACTTCAAGATATCCTTCCGTGATCTGTTCCGCGAGAGCGGCGGCTTCGTCCGCCTCGAGGTAGTGGCCGGGGTAGAATATCAGCTCCATCAAATCCCACGCAGGGTCTCCGTCAAACGACGACTGCTCCAAATCCGTCACAAACATCCTACCATCCTCTGCTCTGATGAACGATTCAGGCTTGCAGTCGCCAAGCCGCACGCCGGCGTCGTGGATACGGGCCAGCAGCTGACCCGTTTTCTCGGCGAAAACATGTCTGTCAGCGGATTTTTCCAGCCATGATTCGAGCAGGCTACGGCCTTCGATGTAGTTTGTGTAGAGGATTTTGTCCCGCCAGTTGACGTGCACGACTTCGGATGTGTTGAAGCCGTGGTTGCGGAGGTAGTCGCGGAAATAGATTTCCTTGGCGAGCCTTGTGGCGGGGTCGATGGAGAAACCCTTCACCCAAGCAGTCCATATCCGCGCCGCAATCCATTTCACATCGGTCCAGCTCAGATAACGTTTCGCAAACAACTTGGTCGAATCGACTTCGATGACGTAGGTCGAGTTAAACAACCCCCCGATCCGCCGTATCCGGGCCTCGCCGCCGAAAAATTCCCGCACAAACTCCATCATGTCCAGCTGCTTGGAAAGAGCCTGGAGGCCTCGGGCCGTCCGCAAATATACAAACTGCTCCGGGTCCTCCAAAAACGATTGCTGCGAAGGCCTTTCGAAAACCATCTCAAACATCAACAACGAAAACACCTTCGAAGCCTTGATGATGTTCAGCCTTCTCAGCTGTTCCGGGATTCCGAGAACCGGAATCTTATTTAGCCTGCTCACGGCCTCATGCGTCGGCGAAAACCCTTCATCCACTTTGACAAGCAGGCCTTCGTCCACGTAAGCGGAGGCCGCTTCCTCGAACCCTCGCAGAACATTTTCATCCTCGGCCAACGCCTCCGCCAAATCGCTTCTCATCATGGGAAGGACTTCCATCAGCCTACGTATCTTCTCGTGAAGGAAATAGCGCGGCTCTATTACGAGGTTGACGGCCGCCACCTTGTGTTCCGCCACCAAATCTTTGACGAGCTGAAAAACGATTTCCCGTTTGTAGCTTTTTTCCAGCTGCTGGAGCAGGCCTTCACCCTTGAGGGCTTTGAAGGGCAGCAACAGCCTGTGGGCAAGAACTTCCGCATACGATGCCTTGAAAACATCGTCGACGAAAGCGGATTTATCCACGAGGTAGACCCGAAACCTTTCATCCTTCAGAAGTTTAACGGCTTGCCGCTGCTTAGAAACCAGAACAAAGTATTCGGGTGTTTTCTTCGACGGCAGATACATTACGGCTTCGGTGTTTTTCTCTTCGAGTACGGAGTCGAGGGCAGACAACCCTTCGTTAGTCTGCACGCCACGGAAAAAATGTTTACTAGCCTTGAGATAGCTATATTTGCTGGGCTACGGATGTCGAAATGGTTTGAAGGTAGATTCGGTTCTTCTGCAAAAGCTTGTCAAGCTTGGTCAAAGGCTCGGCGCTTCGGATGTAGTGGTTTCGAGCCATGAAACCATGTGGCAGATGATACGGTTTTCCAACAACCGAGTCACGGTGTCTAAGAACGGTTCGACGACGTCTGTGGATGTTTACGTCAGCGTGAAAGGTCGTCGAGCGGTTCAATCGACTACAGAGGTTTCAGTCAAGTCCTTGAATGAGTTGGTGAAGAAGGTGGTTTCGACGGCCAAGTCATCGCCCGAGCCGGATGTCTATTCGCCTCTTCCGGAAGGGCCTTTCAAATACGACAAAGCTCTTCTCAGACCTCCTGCGGCGGAAGTTTCTTCAGACAGCCTCGTAGGATATGTCGAAGAAGCTGTGAACGGTGGGTTGGAAAACGGTGCGAAAAGGGTTGCCGGAAGCCTCGTATACAGTCGTGGCAAGATGAGGTTGGTGACGAGCGGTGGAGTCGATGCTTCCGCTTCTTCGATGGGTTTGGAGATTTCGGTGAGGGCTTTCGCCGCCGACGACGCCACAGGTCATTTCGTGTCCGTGGCCGCAGACCCGAAGCAGTTCAACCCGAAGATGGCCGGCTCCAAGGCCGGGGAGATAGCGAAGATGGCGCTCAACCCGGTCGAAGGCGAAGCAGGTGTTTATGAGGGGTTGGTCGGGCCGATGACCTTCGCCCATTTGCTGGAGCAGGTTGGTTCATGGGCTTCGGCTTTCTACGTCGACGGCGAGATGTCGTTTTTGACCGGGTTGCTCGGCCAGCAGGTTGCTTCGCCTGTGTTCAGCCTCTGGGATGACCCTACGATGGCCGGCACCTACGGCGCGACACCTTTCGACGACGAAGGCCTTCCCACACGCCGCAACATATTGATAGAGGACGGCGTCCTCAAAACCTATCTCCACAACAGCACGACGGCGAAAAAATTCAACACATCCACCACAGCCAACGCGGGCCTCATCGTCCCACATCCCTACAACCTCGTCTGCAAAACAGGCGACAAACCATTCGACAAACTCGTCTCCGACATCGACAACGGCATCTGGATAACCAACGACTGGTACCTCCGCTACCAAAACTACCGAACCGGCGAATTCTCAACCATACCAAGAGACGGCCTCTTCCACATCAAAAAAGGCAGCATAGAAAAACCAGTCAAAGGCCTCCGGCTCAGCGACAACATCCTCAACATCCTCAAAAACATACGAAGCCTCAGCAACGAAGCACACTGGATACACTGGTGGGAGGTAGAAATCCCGACATACGCGCCGGCCGCGGTCGTCGAAAAAATCAACTTCACACGTTCAGCCTTCTAAACACACAACATAAAAACATCCAACCGCATGTTATCGTGATGGACCGGTCGAAAGACCTTCTCGCTGACGCCGAAGATTTTCTTGGGGCGGCGGTCGACCTGCTGAAAACCGGGAGATGGAGCAAAGTTTGTTTCAGCTCGCAGCAGGCGGCTGAGCTTGGGCTGAAAGCTGTTCTTCAAAGGTTGGGCGTGGAAAGACGCGGCCATGCTTTGACGGAGCTGTTGGACGAGGTTGTGTCGCATCTTCCGGAGGCTCGGAAATTCGAGGAACATGTGAAACTGCTTGACCAGTACTACATTCCCACCCGGTATCCAAACGCCTATTCATCAGGCCCCGCCAAAGATAGGTACACTGAAAAGATGGCGGTGCAGGCTGTCCAGATGGCTTCGGAGCTTCTGACTTGGGTGAAAAGCGTTGTCCTTCAAAGATGAGCTGAAGAAACAGGCGGTGGAAAAGGTTTTCCGGTTTGTCGGAGGTCTTGAGGAGGCGGGCTACTTGGTTAGATGCGTTGTTTTGTTCGGCTCCTACGCCCGTGGAGATTTTACCGAAGGAAGCGATGTGGATGTTTGTGT
>JANWZT010000199.1 GCA_025054515.1 Candidatus Caldarchaeum sp. | reverse complement strand
ATCATTCCCAGGACGGCCATGATGACGGCGTGTTTGAAGCCGCCCGCTATCATCGATGAGGAAATTTTGCCCGCGACGAGGCCGCTGATGATGGCGATGATGATGACCGGTGGGAGGAAGAAGTGTATGAATTCCGCCGTGGATATGCTGAGCCTTGCCAGCGTCAGGAGGTTTTTCATGAACGCTACGAGGATGACCACTACGATGATGAGCATTATCGCGGTTATGTATGGTATGAGCATCAACGGCTTGAGCGTGGCCCGTTTTTGTCTTTCGATTTCCTCGAGGTCTTCGGAGAAAGATGCGAGGACTTCGAATGTTTCGGGCGCGCCTCCGCCTACGTCGATGGCGTCGACGAGGACAAATACTCCTGCTTTTTCAAGCCATCCGTATGTTCTTTTGGCGAAGTCGTCGTAGATTTTGCGGAGCGGCGTCCCCCAGCCTATTTGACGGGCTATGATTTTGAGGTGTTTGCTGAAGGCTCCGTAGCTGTTGCGGGAGAGGTCGATGATGCATCTTTCGGGGCTGAGGCCTGTTTTGCGGGCTTCGGTCAAATCTCTGAGGAATAGGGTGAGGCCGTGCATGACGGAGAAGTTTTCGGCTCCGTATTTCTGGTATGCGATGGCGCCGGGTGTGAACATGATGATGAACATCAGGGTGAGGGCGATGGATGATTCGTATCCTGCTTCGAGGCCTGTTGCGGCGCGGATTTGTTTGATGATTTCGGCGGTTGCGTTGAACGGAGGAATTACTTGGACCTCTGTGATGAAGAACGGGAAAACGAACAGAACGCCGAAAATTATCGCGAAGGGTAGGGTTAGGAAGAATGTTCTCATGGGCCGTGGGTCGCTCATGGGGTATTTGGGCTGGCTGATGTCCGCGATGTAGAGGAACGCGACGGATAGTCCGGGGAGGATGACGTATGCGAGGAGGGCGAATTGTTCCGAAGGCATGACGAGATATTCGCTGGGCAGCGCTCTTGAGACGATGTAGATGGTGAAGAGGACGAGGGACATCATCAGCGTTATTGCGGCGAATCCTTCCATCAGCATGCCCATTCGTTCGCCGACGATTCTCATTTTGCCCATCCGGGATGAGAAGATTTGCTCGGTTTTGCGGATGAGGTAGTGGACGACGTCTCCGCCGCTTCGGAGCGTTGAAGCGTATCCAAGCATGAGGTCTTTGTATTCTTTGGATGGAATGCCTTTGGCCATTCTTTCGACGGCTGTTACCGGGTCGAGGCCTCCGACTCGGACGTTGAGTTCGGCGAGTTTGGCGGCTTTCGCGATGTTGGGCATGAGCTGGCTGTTGGCGAGGCGGATGAGGCTTTTGTATGGTGGTATGCCTCCGGTGGACATGACGGCGAGGTAGCTGGCGGCGTATGGGACTTCGCTTTCGAGCAGGGATGCCGCGGACGACGCCCAGACATAGGGTGTGGCCATGCCGATGAGAAGGGCGATGACTGGGATGGATAGTAGGCTTAGCGTTAGGAGGGAGCCTGTGAGGATGAACAACAGCACGGTTACGGGGACTGTTATGATTGCGGTGAGGATTGTTATGGCGCCGATTGTCGACGCGAACACTTCCGGGTGGATGCGTTTGCCGGCGCTTTCCAGCTTGATTGCGATGCCGGGCGCGATGCGTAGAACCGCTCGGCCTAAGCCGAGGAAGTTGTTGTAGGAGAAGCTGCTGAAAGATTCTGAAAAGCCCATGCCTGATAGAAGTGGGGGACGTTGGGGATTTAAGCGTTTTGGCCAACCACAGAGGTTTGTGCTTATAAAAGAAGATGTTCAAATAACGGAATTTGCGTTGGTTAGGGCATGGAAAATCTTTTAAGCAACTAATCCGTAAGAGGCCCATGGTAAACCGTAGGAAGGCGGGCATAAGCCCCGTGGTCGCAACAGTCATTCTCGTCGCCGTCGCCATCGTCATAGCCATCGCGGTAGCTTTCTGGGCATCAGGCCTCGTCGGAATATTCACAAGATTCGAAAGAGTCGAAATCGTATCAGTCGTACAAACAGATGATGACACTTTTCGGGTTATATTACGCAACACTGGTAGCGCTGACACCTCCATAATACAAACAGTCGTTAATGGCAGAGCGG
>JANWZT010000198.1 GCA_025054515.1 Candidatus Caldarchaeum sp. | reverse complement strand
CCGATCTTTCTCGTGATAACTATGTCCAAGGGACATTTCAGCTCCTTGGCGACTTCGTAGCCCACCACAACGCCTCCACGGGGAACGGCCATCACGACGCAGCTGCCCTGATAAAACCTCTTCAGATATTTGGCCAGCTTCCTGCCGGCGTCGACGCGGTCGGCGAACAACAACCCATTATACGGTGTTTTGCTCTATTTTTAGGGGTTTCGCCGGCCGATTGACAGGAGCCACGTGACTACGGCGATGAATACGGCTGTGATGGAGATGGCGTTGCTTCCGGCGTAGGAGAGGGTTGTGGGCGATAGGCCGTAGCCTTCGAATTCTATGGAGTAGGGTTTTCCTGTGATGGGGTTGATGAGGCGTTCGACCGGCGCGTAGTTGTCCGTGAGCAGCGGGTATTCGGTCAGCTGTGGGATGAATGTCCAGAGATGTGTTTTGATTTTTTCGGCGAGCCACGGGCTCTTCACCCTTTCGGCGGCTTCTTCGATGCTGCATGAAGGGGATGCGCATGCCACGAGGATGAGGTTCTGTACGACGCCGCCGGCGTTTTCGGATGCTTTGAAGACAAAGAGTTTGGGGAAAACTTCTGAGACGGTTCTGTACTGGGCCCAGAAGATTTCCGACGTGTCGCCGGTGAGGGATGCGATGAGGTTGCTGACGAGGACGCCTTCAGCGGTCATTTTTTCGCGGAGAAGACGGTAGAATTCGACGGTCATGAGGTGGAAGGGGACGTAGGTTTTGGCGTAGGCGTCCATGACGACGACGTCGTAAACTTCCCCGGTTTTCGTAAGGTACATGCGGCCGTCTTCGACGAATACGCGGAGCCTTCTATCTTCCGGAATTTGGAAATATTTGCGTGCGGCTTCGACGACTTCCGGGTCGATTTCGACGACGTCGACTTGGATGCTGGGGTAGTGTTTGAGGAAGTATTTTGGGCCTGATAGGCCGCCGCCGCCGATGAACAGTGTTTTGGTTGTGTTGGGGTTGAGGGCTGGGCCGATTTCGAAGAACCGTGTGTAGGGGAAGACGAGTTCGTAGGGGTTTGTGGTGGATGTGGCGCTGTGGGGGAGGCCGTTGAGGTATAGGGTGATGATGTCTTGTTGTTTGACGACGGCGAGGCTGTTGTAGAGGGTTTCACGGGTGTAGAGGATTTCGCCTCCCGCGGCTGTAATCGATTGGGCGTAGTAGCCCGCGGGTGTGAAGACGATGATGAGGAGGGCTGCGGTGATGATTTTCGCGGTTTTGGTGAGGTGGATGGCTGAAAGAATCATCAGGACGGCGCCGTTTCCGAGGACGACGGCCCTTACGTCGAAGTAGGGGAGTAGGGCGAAGACGGTGAGGAACGTGCCGGCGATGCTTCCGATGGTTGATAGGGAGTAGATGTCTCCCGCGGATGCGCCGACTTTTCCCCGGGTCATCGCGAGGAGTTTTATGGCGTAGGGGGATACCATGCCGAGGGGTATGGTGGGTGGTGCGAGGAGGATTGATGTGGCGAGGAGGGGGCCGGCTTGTTCGCCGAGCCGCGCCGACGCGACCGATTCAAGAACGACCGGTGATAGGAAAGGTATTGTGAAGGTGAGTATTCCTCCTGTGAAGACGATGGCGGCGAAAGTTCTGGCGTTAGGGTTGACGTCGGCTATTCTTCCGCCGATGTGGTATCCGACGGCGAGGGATGCGAGGACAACGCCTATCAAGCTTCCCCAAACGTAGATGGAGTTGCCGAAAACAGGTGCGAGGAGACGGCTCGCCGCCATCTCCAAACTCATCGCCACCGCACCCGAAGCAAACACCAACCCAGAAAACAACGAAGCCTTCATCTTAAAACGCAGCAGACGGCCTGCGTTTTAAAACTTTCAATTCCCTCTCGCGGGATCAGATGGAAACACGCGGAAACCGAAGACTTCGTTTTCGTTGAGTTCGCTTTCAATTCCCTCTCGCGGGATCAGACGCAGGGATGGTCGCTCTCCGACTTTGGGACGAAAATTAGGACTTTCAATTCCCTCTCGCGGGATCAGCGATTATCATCAATCAACAAGGACTACACCAGCTTTTTCGGCCTTTCAATTCCCTCTCGCGGGATCAGGGGCAGTGCAATTGAGGAAGCGTTGAAA
>JANWZT010000197.1 GCA_025054515.1 Candidatus Caldarchaeum sp. | reverse complement strand
GAGTTGACGTTTTGCTGCGGGTTGTGTGGAAGTCTTTTTTAGGAAAAGAGTGGCTTGCAGGTGTAGATGTATTCGGTTGAATGCGAAAACTTGACCAAAGTTTTCGTGGAGAAGAGGGGTGTTTTACGTGGTCGAAAGGAAGTTGTCAAAGCGGTCGACGGAGTCTCTCTCAAAGTAAGCGAGGGAAGCGTGTTTGGGCTGGTGGGCCCCAACGGAGCAGGCAAAACAACCACCATCAAAATTCTCACCACGTTGCTCATTCCGGACTCGGGTCGGGCGTGGGTGGAGGGTTTTGACGTCGTTAAAGAGGCGGACAAAGTTAGGGAAATTATCGGGCTTGTGCTTGCACCGGATAAAGGGTTCTACCCACGGTTGACGGGCTACGAAAACCTTGTTTACTACGGAAGGCTTTACGGTTTCAGCAAAGGCGAAGCAGGTGAAAGGGCGGCGCAGCTGCTCGAGTTGGTGGGTCTTCACGGCGACGGCCACAGGTTCTACGACGAATACAGCCTCGGCATGAAAGCCAAACTAAGCATCGCCAAAGCGTTGATAAACGACCCGAAAGTTCTGTTCCTCGACGAGCCGACCATCGGGCTTGACCCGCTTTCGGCGAAAAAAGTCCGCGCCCTGATTTCGGATTTGGCGAAGCAGGGGAAAACGATTCTTCTGACGAGCCACAACATGTGGGAGGTCGAAACTCTTTCCAGCGAGGTGGCGTTGATAAACAAGGGCAGGGTCGCGGCCCATGGCTCACCCCGTGAACTTAAACAACAGCTGGGGCTTTCCTACGTCGTCGAAGTGGAAGTTGTCGGCGACGGAAAACCCGCACAAGACATGCCATTTAGCTTGGGCGAAAGAGGAAACCCCGTCGTCAAGGTGAAGTCCCATTCACCGGCCGACGACCTCGTGAAAATCATCGACGAGCTGCGGAAAAACGGGTTTCAGGTGGGGTTTGTCAGGGTTCATGAACCGAGTTTTGAAGATGTTTTTGCGAAGGTTGTTTCGGGTTGAAGCTGTTAAACCAGTTTACGGCGGTGTTTGAGGCGGAGCTCCGCTCCTACGTCCGCGAAGTCGGGCCTTTGGCTTTCATGGCCGTCGCCCCCATGATTTTTTCAACCCTTACCTATGGTATCGGAAGCGTTTTGACCGGTGGGGCCGCCGACCCGGAAAAATGGTTTTTCCAGCTGGTTGGCTTCGCGGTGATGACGATTTCGATCGTGATGACGGCTTCGGCGGCGTGGTATTTCAGGCGCGGCATGATGTCGGGACGGCTCGAATACGTGATGGCTTCGCCCACCAACCCGATGGTGTTGGTTGCGGCGAATTCTTTGGCCAACGTGCTGGTTTCGCTTCTGGCCTTCGTCTTCACCGCTTTACTGGGCAGCTACTTGGTTTACGGAGTCGAGAAGATACTGAATAGTTTAGGGGCTGTTTTGCTGACTTTTCTGGCGCTTCTGCCGGTGGTCGGCGTAAACCTCATGGTCGGAGCCTTGACCATCGCCATGAAGGAGCCCGAGCCCGTCGCCAACAGCATCACAGCGGTCATCGCCGCCACATCCGGGTTCGTCTACCCCATAACCCTCCTCCCCCCAATCCTCCAGTACATCGGCGTAGTCCTTCCCTACCATCACGTCGCCGAAACAGCCCGAGCAGCCATCACCGCCGCCGTCCAACCCAGCCAAATCATCGTCATCGCCCTCATGCTCACCTACCTCATAGCAGGCCTCTACGTATATCGAGCGGGTGAAACACACTATGCGAGGAAAACCGGGATTCACTGGTAAACTGTCGGCGGAGCTGGAAAGAGGAGCTGTCACCTACGCCCGATACAGAGCATGGCTCATATCGGACATCTTCCAGTGGCCTTTCTGGACGATTTTCTTCTTCCTATCCATCTTGATGTATTCGCCGGCGTCGCTTTCCAACTCAGCCGTCGTCAAGTCCATGGCCTACAGCTTCTTCGCCTTCATCTTCGTTTCATCATTCCTCTGGAGCAGCGCATCCCTCGTATCGGAGGCACAGCAGGGAATCATCGAACAACTAATTCTCGCCAAAACCTCCTTGCGAAACCATCTGGTCGGACGCGCCGTCATCACAGCGGCTGACATCGCCGTGGGGGG
>JANWZT010000196.1 GCA_025054515.1 Candidatus Caldarchaeum sp. | reverse complement strand
CGGGGTCGGTGGATTTGCAACAGAAACGTTTGTCGCGTAGATGCTGAGAATGTCGAAGTTAGTGTACGAATTCGGTACATAGACCTTGATTTGCTGGTATACTTGAGCGAGATTGAGTATCCTGTCGTATATGCCCCTCGGTAAAGCCGTTCTCAAAACCGTTATGTTGTTTTTATCTGTGTAGAGAATCGGAATTCCTCTTTTCCCTGCGAAATACAAGGCGTGAGCTGTGCTAAAAGGAATCATGCCATGAATTCGGTAGACTGAAATGCCTTCCATCATAGAGCTCGTCAGATGATCTTGCATAACGATTTCCGGAGTCAGCTCTATCTCGCCATTCTCTGGATGAGCTATCAGATACAATTGGTTCCAGTCACCGGCATGAACATATGGCGCTCCCACTACCACACGCCTGCCGTCATAACTTAGTGTATGGAACACACCTTGGGTGAATGCCAGCGGCGGGAATTTGAACACGTAGCTAAAATTATGTAGCTTTTCGATGATGTTCCATTCTCCAATCCTCATCAGCCTAGCCTGCATATAGGCTAATCTTCCGAACGTTTCGTCGACATCAACTCCCCTAAGAAGGTGAGGCGGCATTTGGGTTAAGCTAATGACTGATGCCGAGTAGACCCCTAGTTCTCCAAGTCCTCTTGTCTTGAAAAAGCTTGGAACGAACGCAACGTAGCCATCGACATAATGATTTTGAGATTCTTTGACAGCTGTTGTGTTATCAAAATTTTTCAAAATCACCCTCAGGTGAACGGGGACCGTATAACCTGCGTATCCAGCGTCCCCGACAGAAATTATCATTCCGTTAAGAAGAAACTGGACACGCATTTTCGCCCGTCTAACATCTATGCCAGAAGATGTGATGCCATTGGGTAAGGACTTTAAATATGATATCACTCCCGAGTCCGCCGGAACAATTCTTGCAGTCAGCCTGTATCCGGCGGCGACCGGCATCGCTAGGTCAAAGCTGTAGTTTCCATTTCTGAAATCATAGTATCGGGCCTCTGACCACCGCGGGTATGAAACTCTAACGGTTGCTACGAATCCTTCAGGCGGCTCGCTGCCGATATATAAGACCAGACGGTCCGCTGTGACTCTATAGTTTTCATCCGTCACAATCCAGACTCCTGCCGCGTAATCGCTTTGGTCAACCTGCGATAATGGCTTTAGGTAATCAGCCACCATGTTCTCGAAAACAGCCGAAAATTGTTCGAAAGGTGACCCTACAACTCCGTTAACAAGGGAATGTGGTCTTCTGATCACTTTTTTGAAGAACGGGTCAAGCTCTAACCATGTGTTGTTCACGTAAGCCTTGACCCACATGTGTCTCAGCCATATCTTATCATCTTCTCTGTCGTAATGGTCCAACAGATGCGAAAGCTCGAGAATCTTAAGTAGTGTTGGCTTGTGCCAAAGACCTAGACTGTCCATCACAACTTCTGACTTCACACCGACAACTCCATAAACATACCGAGCCGGAATCCCGGCGCCGCGGAGCAAAGCCACCAACAGGGAAGCTTGGTCGAAAGAGTTTCCGTAAAGGTCATAGTAGGTTCTTAGCGAACCTCTCATCACAGCCCAATAGGTATCTGACAGCACGTTATCGCGCACGTATCTGAATATTGATTTGACGTCTCCGCCCATCTGACGAGCCATCCTTTTAAACATCATAGGGACTGGTGTTGATTCAGTGGATTCGAGGTCAGCAGCAGTCGGCTTTTCGTCGCGAAGAGTAGCTATGGGCTGCATTCTCAACGACATTCTAAATCTGCTAGGAGCACTTCCATCACTTGGATGGACGAGAACCAACACGCTGTAGATACCCGCTACTGTAGGCAAGAAGACAAACGAAGGATGTGATCGTGTTAGTGATTTGGTGACCGTGTAACTGCTGTTCAAGGTCGAAGGGTTTTCGGGGACTATTTGACCTTTCCAAATTTCGAGCCTAGCGACGAAAACTTTTCTGCTGTTTAAGTCGGTGGAGTTCACGAAGAAAACGTATTTGAATTTTTTGACGTGTTCTGATGGAACGGTAAAGCTGACGGACGAGGCATACATTTCACCTATCTTTACGTCGGGTTTGAATTCGAGGGTGAATTGTTCGTCGGAGGGAGTCATAACACCAGGGATGCTAAAAAAATTC
>JANWZT010000195.1 GCA_025054515.1 Candidatus Caldarchaeum sp. | reverse complement strand
GCCAACCGACACGGGCGAGATCGAGCTACTCAACCTCAAAGCTCTGAAACAGTTTTCAGAATACAGGGATAAACCCGACAACCTGAATCCGTTTCCGACGTGGGTTGAGCCTAGATACAGTGAAAACCGGCAGTTGGGAGACGATGAATTCATCCCCGTCGACTACATGCACAACCTCACCGCCATAAACACATGGGCCAGAAACACGCAACTCCTCATCGAACTCGTAAAATGGGATGACATGGACAAAGTCTTCATCCACCGCGAAAGAGCTGAAAAACTCGGAATCAAAGAGGGAGACACGGTCGAAGTCTACAACCCGAAAGACGGCAGGTCCATCCGGGTAAAAGTCAAGCTCACCGAACTGATCAACAAAGACGTCATAGCCGGCGTCCACGGACTTAACCCTGGAAAACACGAAGCCAACGACGTCAAATTCACCTACATGGTCAAACACGGCATCAACACCAACTTCGTCGCACCATTCGAAATCGTCGAAGGCATCGGATGCTCCGCCCTACAAGACTTCGTCGTGAAAGTTAGGAAGGTGAGTACATGAAGCCAGCCATGATAATCGACTTGAACCGGTGCGTCGGCTGCTACGCCTGCGTAGAAGCTTGCATAACCGAGAACATCGCCCGAATCAAAAACGACTTTTCGCTTTCGCTTCCCCCGAACCCGCCGCAATACGCGCGGACGAGGCCCCACACCATAACCTCTGAAACAAATCGTAGAAGAGTTTTCATCCAGTGCCTTCACTGCGAAAACCCGCCGTGCGTCTACGTTTGTCCGACCGGCGCATCCTACCGTTCTCCCGAAGGCGTTGTGCTGCTCAACGACTCGACATGCATACGCTGCGGCCTATGCATCGACGCCTGCCCCTACGGTGTAAGAACCAGGCTGCTCGAAGACTTTCCCGGCCAGCTTCTCCACCAACACGCCCTCAAAACAGGAATTCCCGACAAATGCACCTTCTGCTACCACAAAAAAACCGAGGACAAAATCTGGTCACCTGCCTGCGTCGACGCATGCTCTTTCGAGGCACGGCTTTTCGGAGACCTCGACGACCCACAAGACCCGGTCTCCCGCTTAGTGCGTTCGGGGTTGGCCGTCCAACCCAGAACCGAGTTCAAGACAGAACCCAAAGTCTACTACGTTCCGAGAAAAGGAGCTTTTGAGCTCGTAAAATACCCGGCGCAGACAACATCCGCAACCGAGTTCCGGCTCTGGTACACGTTGAAGAACAGCCTTCTTCAGCCGGTCATCCAGATGGGCATGCTCGCGGCGGTTGTTTTGGGGGCTGTTCACATCATCCGTGAAAGAATGAAGAAAGGTGGTGGCCATGGGGAAAAGCATGAAGCTGACAAGGTGGAATAGGTTTACGAGGATAACCCACTGGCTGCTTTTCATCGGCGTTACGGCTGGCTTTATCTCGGGGCTTCCGGTTCTCAACGGCGAATGGTTCAGGTTTTTGTACTACGTTCTGGGCGGCGAAGCCGGCCGCGAATTCATCCACTACTATTTCGTGACGGTTGTCTTGGGGTTGGCGATTCCGTTCGTCATCTACAGGGCTGCTTCGGCGAGATATGAGGAATGGTGGTGGCCGAGCTGGGCCGAAATCCGTCAAGCCGTTCAGATATCGCTCCGCTGGCTTGGGCTGACAAAGAAATATCCGGCCATCGGCTTCCATCATCCGCTCGAAAAATTCTACCTCATGCTTTCCCATGTTGGGTTAATACTTCTGGGAGCATCGGGTATACCCATGGTCTTCCTCCCCATCGACACATCATTAAAAGCGGTGCTTCTTCTCGTCCACGACATCGGGTTTTTGATGTTGGGAGTGCCGCTCGTGGGTCATTTCATGCTTTCCATAAACCCGGTCAACTGGGAGGCTTTGAAGTCGATGTTTTATGACGGCAAAGTTTCCGTGGAATGGGCGTCAAAACATCATCCATCTTGGGCCGAGACACAACTCAAAAAAACCAAAGTACTCCAGAAATAACTCCCTAAAGCTGGGCGGCCGCCGGAACTTTTTCCTCTCTTTTTTGATACAGTTTTTTGTTAAGCAGTTTAAGCCTGTCGATTATTATCAACGAATCGATTCTTTCGACGCCTCCCATTATTCGGATTTTTTCGATCATTTGGGATGCGTCTTCTTGTGTTTTGCAGTTCAGG
>JANWZT010000194.1 GCA_025054515.1 Candidatus Caldarchaeum sp. | reverse complement strand
TATCTATCTTTGGAATCAGCGGCTTCTTCGATCGCTGCGGGAGATACTGGGGTTTACGTCGTGTTTCCGAAAGGTCAACGCGTCGACCGCATCGACTTGACGAGCATGACGGTCGCTGAAAGCTTCAGCGTCAGGCCGGCTGACGGGCTCGACCACGTCTCCGTGTATGGAAGAACTCTCTACGTTGTTTCTCATAACCTCGATGAAGTCATGATTTTTGGTGAAAGAAACGCAAGCATCAAGACCGGCGGGGTTGTTGTGTTGGTTAGGGCTGTGCGTGACGGCGCGTGGGTGGTGTTGAGCGACGACACCGTCCTCAAAATATCCGGTTCATCCATCGTCTCCAGAACATCGCTCCCCCGGGCCACTTTCGTCTCGTCAGCTTCGACCATCGAATCCAAGCTTGTTTACGGAAGCGTTTCGAGGAGGGTGGTGGGCATCGTGGACGGCGGCGGTTTTCGCGAATCAAGCACACTTGAGGCATCTCCCTTATCAGTAACCACTGGCGGCAAAAGAATCTGGGTTTTGGACGGCCTCCAACAGAAAGTTTGGTTGCTGTATGATTCGGTCGCTCCGCGGCTCAGCGACTGGAGGGTCGAAGCTCTCGCCGACAGGTCGGCCGTGGTTCGGGTGAAGGCCTCTGACCCGGACAACGACCTCAAAAGGGTCGAACTCATCCCCATCGAATACCAAGGCATCTATTCAATCAAGTCGACGCCGTTGCCTATGACGTCGAAACAAGGTTTCTTCGAAGCCACCTACAGACCCGGGCCCGACATCACCCGAGTAGAACTATACGTAAACGCCACCGACGTCGCTGGAAACAGCGTATCGGCGAAAGTCGGCGAACTTGACTATACGCGGTCTCCTACTTCTCCGCAGGTCACTACTGTGGCTACTGCACCGCCGTCGGACCCCGCCGCTGCAACCGCCCTCGTTTCCGAGCTCCTTTTGCTTGTTCCGTTGGTCATAGTGGTTACGGTGTTACTTTTCGCCCGGAAAACCCGTCGTAAAAAGACGAAGAAGAGATAAATCGGATGGGTAGTCGATGTCCAAAGCGGTTCCCAGCTCGTAGAAGATTTTCGCTTTCGCCGATTGTCTGAGATGTTTCAGGAAACTGTTTTCCCCAAACATGGGCTTAAAATTTTTGAAATTTTTCACGTAGACGATATTCGTTCCGGTCATTCGTAGGTCAGGGCAGACAACGTAGTCGGCGTCTATGTCGATGATGGTTTGTAGCGATTTCGCTTGAAGAAGTGGGAGATCAGGTAAGATAATGAAGAACTCTTCCGAATCGAGGAGGCGGATGGCTTTGTTTATGGCTATGTTGAGGTCTTCGCCTTCGTCGGGCACTCCCCCAAATTTGGACAATAGGAATGGGTCAGCGGTGACGACAACCGGTCTCAACCCCGCCCTTATGCAGGTTTTTCGGACGTGATTGAACATCCGGTATGAAAGGATTTTCCTGTCCTCAAGCGACAGAGTTTTGGCCAAGCGCGTTTTGGCCTTGTTCGAATGTTTGATGGGAAGGATTGCGGGTGTCTTCAAATTCCTTGACGAAGAATTTTCAAACAGAATTGTGCAAGGCTTATCCGGTCCTCTAAGCTGTTCATGACAGTTTGCGTAACAAAAGGCTTCACGCCCAACGCCTTCACTTCTTCCACATGCTTTCGGTCAGCTTCGTCGACGACCAAAAAGTCGAGAAAGTCCCTGTAAAACGACGCAATTCCAACCGGAGACGCTTCATAGCCTAAAGCCTCCATCATCTCTGCGGCAGGACCTCTTAAAGCGCGTCCACCTACAATCGGGGACACGGCCAGGACCGGGCCATCGAACCGGCGAATCAAATCCCTCACGCCTTGGAGCGCTAGTATAGGCCCGACGCTGACGACCGGGTTGCTCGGGCAGATTAACAGGTATTTCGCGTCTTTTATCGATTGGACGACTTGTTCTGTCGGCTTCGCTTTTTCTACTCCTTCGTACTTGACGCCGATGATCTTTGGCTTGTGGAGGAATTTGACGAAGTATGTTTGGAAAGGCATCCAGCCTTCCGACGTTTGGACGAAGGTTTTTACTTTGTCGTCGGTCATCGGCAGTATCCGCCACTTTACACCCAGCCGGCTTGCTATTTCGTAGGCTACATGCGTCAGAGAAGCTCCTTCCTTCAGCCGCATCGTC
>JANWZT010000193.1 GCA_025054515.1 Candidatus Caldarchaeum sp. | reverse complement strand
TCCTCCGGAATCTCTTTCGGAACTATTCCCCGCTCGATAGCGCTGGCAGCGCCGTTTGCGTACACCCTCAGTATATAGTCCCATAGGCTGTGGACGGGAAACCATTTGCCTTCGTGTTTCCGCCCGCTTACTCCGGGGATGGCTCTGTCCCCGAAGCCCGCCGCCTTCAAGGCTTTTCCGACGTCGATGAAGAACTCCCAGAACGATGCGTACCGTGGCTTTCCGTCGGGACTGTCGGATATCCGCTGGGTCAACGGCATTATGGCCGGCGTTCTCCAAGACTCTGCAACGAACCTGCCCATTCCACCGCCATACAGAAAATGAACACCGCTGGTTCCTGTCTCAAGATATGTTGTGTCGGGCACCAGATAGTCTGCGTAAAGGTATGTTTCGTTTATTGTCGTGGTTATTCCTATGAAGAGAGGCAGCTTCTTTGTGTCTCGGAGAACTTCGACGAATTTGAGACCATTGTTGCTGGCGATGACGGGGTTTGCGAAGTAAAGGATGAGGACTTGGATGGGATATGGGTAAGCGAGATCTATGCCTGCGAAAAGCTCGGTGTAGCTCTCCTCTGGTGAAAGGGGATACCAAGGCCTTTTCGCTGGATACGGGTTTTCGCCGCGTTTCACCTTCTTGTAGTACATCAGTGTTTTCTCATATTCAACTGCGTGTCGGTCGATTGGCGGGCCCCACCTGAGAGGCTCGCCGAAACCGCTTGCGCTGCAGTTGTAGAGGTAGTTGTTGTAGGCGGTGAGCGATGGTCTGCCGAGAATTCCGCCGATTCTGTGGTAGTTGCCGACGAGGATGTCGAGGCAACGGAGAACCCATACGGTGTATTCTCCGTTGGGATGCATCGCGACTCCCCTGTGTATGTATGTAGATGCCCTGGGGGCGGCCTGTCCGAAATCTCGAGCCATTTGCGCTATCGTGTCAGCGTTTATTCCGCAGATTCTGCCCCATTCTTCAACGGTTTTGCTGAAGGCCGTCTCCTTCAGGATGGTGAAAGATGTTTTGACGAGCACTTCTTCGCCTGTCGCGAGCTTGATTTTTCCGGAGAAGTCGAGCTCCGCCTTGTCAACGGCCTCGTTGACGACAAATTGGTCACCTGCTTTGACGACGGGTTTCCCGTCTTTTCCGATTCCGAGCAAGGTGTCGGTGACATGCGAGCCATACAGGCTGTGGCCTTCCTCCATGATGACGAGCCACGTAGCGTTGCTGTGGTACGGGTATCCGATTTTTTCCGCGGCCTTCTTAGACGGTGCCTCGAGGAAGGGTTTGTTATACCAGTTGTTCTTGATAAGTAGCTGAATTAGGGCCATGCCCAAGGCCGCGTCTGTTCCGGGCTTAATTGGAACCCAGATGATGTTCCCTTTGGCGGATGTTCTCGGGGACATGGGGTTGACGTAGTAGACCTTCAGGTCTCCGTTTGCCGCCTTTTCGACGAGTGCGCCTTGTCCAGTCGCGCCGGGATGAAGCCTGCCGAGCGCTGCCCCAGCCATGATCACGACCTTCGCCCCCATGAAGTCGGCGTTTATGTCGTAGAATCCTGACCAGAGGTAGTTCCCCGCGTAGAAGGCGAGCTGGCAAGCTGAAGTATGTCTCATCCAGTTGACGCTCCCCACCGCTCTCACGAACCGGTTGGAAAAGGTGTCGGCGTTGTCCTGTCCACGACCCCTCATGTAGACCAGCATGTTGGCTTTTGTGCCGAGGTCCGGGTTATCGGGGTCGACGAGCACGTCCTCGAGCTTCACCCCTTTTTCTCCCAGCGTCTTCGACCACTTCTCCTTGAAACCTTTGATAAGCGCTTCAAGCTGGTCCGCCGTAACGTTCTTGTCAGCAGCCTTAGCGACCAGCTCATCCACATCCTTTTTGATGTTGGTCAATATTTCGCCGGGGTTTTCAAACCCAGCATCACGCAACCTGCCGAAAACATAGATTTCACGAATGCCCGGAAGTCTTTCACCAGTTTCTTCAACAACTCCGCCGTCGACAACTTCTTTGATCAACTGTTCCCACGAAATTACTTTCCATTTTCCACTTCCCCTTGGCCCCGCTCTTTTCAAAGGCTTGATGATTCGGTATGGGTCGTAGACGTAGTGTATGCCGTCTTGCCCGCGTGGGCAAAGCGTTGACCCGATGGCGACGGATTTTCTGACTGATGTTCGGTAGTCGATTTCGCTGAAACGGTTGAGCT
>JANWZT010000192.1 GCA_025054515.1 Candidatus Caldarchaeum sp. | reverse complement strand
GGACCTAAATAAAAGGCCTTGGAACGAAGAACAGGATTCGGAAAAGCCTCCTCTTTTATAGACTCGATAGTCTTAACTATGTTTGAAGATATACCGACAAACTTGACCGTTTCCATGTACTCGTAAGGAAAACAAGTCCAGTAATGTTTGAGCGCTAGAGTGATGGCTGTAGAAAATGCCTGATTTTCTAAAGGAAACTCGTCTAATATGGGAACACCAGTTAAAGAAGTAGCAAAAGATTTTACGTATTGGACAGTCACGACCTATCAGTCGCCATCTAGAGATTTGAGGAACTCTATGGCCTTCTTCCTCGACTTTCTTCCTTTGTAAGTCCATCCCTTCGACAGAGCCAATTCGTAGATTTCCTCGTTGGTCATGTCTACGAAGTCCTCATCGTCGAAGTCTTCATCGTCATCAGCTTCTGAAACGGTTTCTTGTTCAGAGTCTCGAGACTCTTCTTTGACAGTTTCTGCTTCCTGAACCTCTACCGGTACCGATTCCTCGGACGAACGACTCTCGGGTTCAGGAACGGGCTCCTCCTTCTTGAATTGAGCAACGAAATCTTCATAAGAAGTAAGAACTTCGTGAATTCCTGGAGGAACGTCTTGCTCTAATTCTGCCTCGACCTTTCTCAAGAAACCGGCCTCTACCAGCTTTTCGAACCCGGGATGAGGCCGGTGAAACATGAGGCCCGGCCGCAGCATGAAATCACCAAATACGGTTTCTTCGTTGTTCAGAGAGAAATAAACCACGACTTTTGGCATTTTCTTCCTCCAAAGAGCCAATCGACAAAAGATCGAAGTCTTCTATAAGTTTCACAGAAATGTAGTAGAAGTTTAGTATATTTCCGGATTTTCTCAGCCGGCAGCAGTGTAGTTGGACACCGTGCCACGGAGATAGTAGGAAACGTTGTTGGGAACGATGGCGTAAGCCGAGAACATACCCTGAGAATTGGTCAGGTTCGGCGAGACGAATTCGGGTGAAGTATAAAGAGGAATCCACTCCGCAACGATCGTCGCAGAGTCTCCGGTCATATAACCCTTGAACCCTACGACATAATCGTTGGCAGGGATGATATCGGTATTGGGGACTTTAATGACTGCAATCGTCCCGTCTCTGAGAGTGCCCATGAGATGCGCGCCAATGGGAGCACGAACGGCAGCAGGCACGAACGTAATGCAGTTGCGGAACACGTTAGCGGCATTCGCACCGCAAATAATGAAGTCTATCCCACCTCTACCCATGGTGGTCTGAATGTAATTTTCTGCGTAATCTACCTTCAGTTCGATTTCTGAATAACGAGAACGGACGTCGTAATAACGACCGCTCATGCTGGCATCGAAGTTCATGTCTGAAACAGCTGTAGCGTTATTGTAGATAGTCTTGACGATTCTGAAGTCGCGCTCTCTTTTGATATATTGGGAGACGAGCTCGGAAAGGACGTCCTTGACGTCTACCGCCAAATGGCTCTGCGCGGCCATGCTGGCAGGTACCGAGTACTCGTATTTCAGGGGATGAAGCTGAGCTTCTACACCCTTCGTCACCATTTCGAATTTGAGAGTTCTTATGTGGACAGGATTCTGCTCCGTATTCACCCGATATTCTACGGTAACGGCCACGCCGCTAGCTGGAGCAGAAGCAAAAGTTACGGAAACAGCCCCGGTATTGTAATTGACTGTACCAGAAGAGATACCGGTACCAGTAACAGCACCCGAGCCGTTGTCCGTTCCGCTAACTGAACCAGCGGTTACTCTAAAACTAGTGGGACGAACAGGAGTAGCAGGAAGCGTGCCCGTGAACGTAGTCGCCGTACCGTTACCGGTACCCAAAGTGACGACGAAAATTTCGGAAGCATAGTTAGCATGAGTCGGAATGTTGCGGAAAACTTCAGAAGTGCTCGGGGTGATACCGGGAACGCCAGTGGCATCCTCGTAGCGAGGCTTCATCATGAAAACGGTGCCGACCATACCTTCGATCGGCTGAACGTCGCAGATGTAGTGCTGAATCAATTCCGGATAAAAGATACGAACGACGTCGAGAACCTTCGGAACCAGCTGTTGGCCGAGAGAAGAAGTAACAGTAGCTTCACCGAGGATATTCTTTAGATTTTCCATGTAGTTATCGACGCGGTTGATCATCTCTACGGTGAGAGCCGCGCGATACTTGTCGGGCATCTTCTTCGACTCGAAGAGCCGATTGAGTTCCGGCCATCTCTTC
>JANWZT010000191.1 GCA_025054515.1 Candidatus Caldarchaeum sp. | reverse complement strand
CGAAAGAGCTTCGTGATACGGTAGAACATAGTTCCAGAACCATTCTTTCTCCCCCAAGCCGTCGGGGAAAAGACTTACCGCAAGCTGTTCCCGCGAGTGATAATGACAGTTAACGAAACCCGGAAGGACCACGTGCCAATCATCTCCAATCACTTCATCACATCGGTAAATGGTCCGTAAATCATCGAAGGGCCCGACGTCGACGATTACATTGCCGTCTACGACGACGCAACCCCGCTTGAATACCTTAAGCCGGTCATCCATGGTAATGACATATCTTCCTCGGACGAGAAACACGGCATGAAAGGGAACTACGGCTATTTATTCGCGTGTTTTGAATGCAGCTATGACGGCTTGGCCTAAGGCTATTCCGCCGTCGTTGGCCGGCACCCGCGTCGGTAGCACAACCTCCAGCGAAGTGTTGTCGATAGCCTCGTAAACTCCTTTCAGGAAGTGTTCGTTAACCGCCGCCCCGCCTGAAATGACGAGAAACCTTTCCCTCCCCCTGCTTCTTCTCGCTATAGTGCCGAGGCCATAACCGACCGCGTGCTGCACCATGTAGGCGACATGGCTTTTTGGAACACCGCTTTCGACGGCGAGGAGGGCATCCAACAAAAGCTCACCCGTGTCGACTTTGTTGTTTTCGATTCTCACCTCAAATTTTTCGTCTGTTGGAGCTGAATAGGATTCGAGTTTGATGGCGGGTTCTCCTTCGTAACTCCTGCGCAGACAGATTTTCAACAGAGCGGCAGCGGCGTCGAAGACCCGGCCGGCGCTCGAAGTAACGGTCTTCGAGTTTTTGATGTTGCGGAGGACAAACTCCAGCTCACGCCTTCCATGCGGAAATCCTTCCTCATCCAGTCCAAGCCTATTCATGATGGATGCAACCTCCTGCTCGGTTAAGACCGTGGAAAGTATCCCCGCCAGCATTTTCGCGGGATAATAGACGGCCGAATCTCCTCCGGGCATCGGCTGCGGCCTCAAAGAACCCAGCCTTTCGTAGCCTCCGTAGTTTGCCTTCATGACTTCGCCCCCCCAGACTGTGCCATCTTCGCCGTAGCCGGCTCCATCAACGGCGATGCCCAACACGTCCTCTTCGATTCCTTTGTCGGCCATGGCTGAAACGATGTGTGCCCAGTGATGCTGGATTTTGAGCATAGCTGTGTCATGGCGTTTAGCCCATGTTTGAGCCAGTCGTGTGGTGGGATAGCTTGGATGCATGTCGCAGGCGATGACCGCGGATTGGGGCGGTATTCGGTACGAGTCGGTCAGGTAGGCGATGTTTTTCTCCAAATCTATTAATGTGTTTAATTCGTCGACGTCGCCGACGTATGGAGTCAGAACTGCTTTATCTTCGAAAACCACGCATCCAGCGTTCTGAAGCATGGCCCCAAAAGCGATAACAGGTTTGTCGGCGGCGAACGGGAGACTTATCCAAAGTGGTGCATAACCCCTGCCTCTTCTCAGCAGCAGAACGTTCTCGCCGTTGATGCGGACCACGCTGTCGTCAACCCTGTTGACAATCCTTCTATTGTGAACGAGGAAAAAATCAGCCAAAGCCGCCAGCTTCTTCTGCGCTTCAAAATCGTCGGTTACCATCGGCTCACCGGGCGGGTTTCCGCTCGTCATGATGCAAAACCTGTCGCTAACCTCGCTGAGCAGTAGATAATGGAGAGCCGTGTAAGGTAGGAAAACCCCGAGAGTGTTGACGCCGGGAGCGACAAGGTCGGAAACCCTTGATTTCTTTTTCTCGAGTAAGACGATGGGCCTGGCCGGCGTGCGGAGAAGATTGCCCGCGAAAGAATCGATGCGAACAATCTGCTCGAGAACTTCCAAGTTAAGCCCCATGACGGCGAACGGCTTAGATGGCCTCTTCTTCCTTTCACGAAGTTTTGCGACCACTTCGTCCGATGTCGCCGAAGCCGCCAAATGAAACCCTCCGACGCCCTTCACCGCAACGACGAAGCCGTCATCGATGAGCGCTGAAGCTTGGACAATCGCATCGTATGCCCCAGCGATAAAGCGTGAATCCTTCGAGACCAGAGAAGTTTGAGGCCCGCATCTTGGACAGCTTATGCCCTGGGCGTGAAACCTCCTCACGTCTTGCGGGTTTTCGTAGTCCCTCCGGCATTCGTCGCATAATGGAAAGTCGGCCATGGCCGTGTTCATCCTGTCGTATGGAATTCGCTCGATCATCGAATACCTCGGGCCGCAGAAGGCACATGAATTGAACGGGTAGTGATGCCATCGAGT
>JANWZT010000190.1 GCA_025054515.1 Candidatus Caldarchaeum sp. | reverse complement strand
CACATTCTTCCAAAACCGCTTTGATTTGTTGTTCGCAGGTTTTCCAGAGCTTTTCATCCTCTTGATGTGTCAAAAGGCCGCGATCGAGCAGTAGGATTTTCAGCCTTCTGATCGGGTCTTTGCCCGTCCATCCGCTGACTTCATCGTCATCCCGATAACGTGAGGGGTCGTCGGCCGTCGTATGAGGGCCGACGCGGTAGGTAACGGCTTCTATCAAGGTGGGACCGCCGCCGCGTCTGGCCTTTTGCAGGGCCTTTTTTGCGGAGAGAAAACAAGCAACGACATCGTTGCCGTCGACCCTAACTCCTTCGATGCCGTAGGCGACGGCTTTTTCCGCGATAGAGTCCGCGGCTGTCTGCCTCGACACATGAGTTGAAATTGCGTACATGTTGTTTGTGCATACAAAGACGACCGGAGCCTTGAACACTCCAGCAAAGTTTAGCGCTTCGTGAAATTCGCCTTTGGAGGTGGCGCCTTCTCCAAAATAGTTTAAGACGACGGCGTCCGAGCCTCTAATCCGTAATGCGAGTGAAAAGCCTACGGCGAGGCTGATGTTTAATCCGACGGCGATGGGTGCGGGAACGATTCGGTAGGCCTTGTTTCCGTAGACGGCGAAGTCGCTTCCCTTCAAAGGGTCTTCCGAGTTGGCGAAGTTCCTGTTCAAGATTTCTCTGATCGGGATTTTTCTCGCCACATACACGGGCAGCTCTCGGTAAAGCGGGAAAACCCAATCACCGTCGTCTAAAGCGTAGGCGGTTCCAACTCCGACAGCTTCCTGCCCAACCGAAGGCGCGTGTATCGCAACCCTTCCCATGCGCTGCAACTTCATCAACCACGAATCCAGCACACGGGCCATCACCATGTCCCGGTACATCTCAACGAGCAAAAATTCTTCCGGAAAAGGCTCCACCAGTTGCTGGCCTTCGGGCGACAGGGCCTGAAACATCGCCCCAAAATTTCAAAACATCATCCATTATAATTAAATCTTGTTGACACACGGCTTAATGGATAACGTGAAACCCTCTTCTTTCCAAAATCGGGTTCTCTGGCCAGAACTCGATTTTCGAGACTTTGGCAGACGGCGGACCTTTCCTGCACCATTCGACGAGCTCTTTTACCTTAGCCTCATCCCCGACGATAAGCGATTCAACCGTCCCGTCCGGGTTGTTCCGAACCCAACCCTCCAAACCCAACCTATCCGCCTCCTCCTTCATCGAAGCGCGGAAAAACACGCCCTGCACCCGGCCGTAAACACGGACACGAACACCGACCCGACCCATGAAATCACCTATAAAACCTCAGAAAAAAATTTTCCCAACGGACAGGTCATGAGCTATGACGTCGCCATCGTCGGCGGCAGCTCCACAGGGTTGGTCGCCGCACGAGAATGCGCTAAACGAGGCCTTTCCACGGTTGCCTTCGAAGAAGACTTCATAATTGGCAGGCCCGAAAAATGCGCTGGCTTATACAGTGTGGAAGGGTTGAAGTCGTTAGACATCCCGGTCCAAGGGCCTTATCTTCAAAACGTCGTCCGTGGCGCGGTTTTCGTTTCGCCTTCGGGGAAATCTTTCATGGTGGACGCTGGTCGCGATGTCGCCGTCGTTTTCAACAGGGAACGTATGGATTTGTTCATCGCCGAACAAGCTGCGAAAGCAGGCGCCGAAATAATGATAGGCACCCGGGTAAATGAAGTTTCAACCAATGGAGCGGCTGCATCCATCAAAACATCAAGAAACATTCACCAGTCAAGATATGTTATCATCGCCGAAGGCAGAGGTGCGTCGGTTGCAAAACAGATTTTCACCGACTACGCTACGGGAAAATGGCTTCCCATAATCCAGTACCAGATATCACACCACGGTCAAGACCCACAATTCGTCTACCTCTACTTCAGAAAATATCTACGGGAATTTTTCGGATACCTGGTTCCCATCGACGACGAAACAGGAAAATTCGGCGTTGCCGCATCAAAATTCATCTACCAATACGCGGATAAACTTCTTTCAGAAGTTTTCCCCCGAGCCAAAGTCACTGGTATGTCTTCGTCCTCGATTTACGTAGGACCACCGCTCGGGGACATCCGCCGAAGGAATGTGATGTTGGTGGGTGAAGTGGCGGGGCAGGTTAAGGCGACGACTGGCGGCGGCGTCATAACCGGAGGCATGGCTGCGTTTGCCGCGGCGAAACATGCGGCGGGGGAAGTTGTCTACGAAAAACATCTGAGGCCTCTAATCAGCGAGTTGAAAGGAACCTATATGATAAGACGGTT
>JANWZT010000018.1 GCA_025054515.1 Candidatus Caldarchaeum sp. | reverse complement strand
TCATCGTCCTCGGCTTCAAGAACGGTGTGCCGAACCTGATGAAAAACCCTCTCGACAAATCCGAGAGAATCAGGGTGACGAGTGAGTCGGATAGGCTGGTCAGCTTCGTCGACACAGTGGGGCATGAGCCATGGCTGCGGACTACGATAAGGGGGATTCTCGGGCAGGAAATCGATTATGGGATACTTGTTGTCGCGGCTGACGACGGGCCCACACATATTTCGAGGGAGCATCTGGGCATCATGCTCGCGATGGGTCTCCCTGTCATCGTGGTGATAACCAAGGTTGACAAAGTGGAAGAGGAAAGGGTTGACCGGGTTGAGGCCGAAATTGTTTCGTTGTTGAAACGGGTGGGAAGGCTGCCCTTCTCGGTTAACTCGGAGGAGGACATCGACCTCGTCGCGGACAAAATCTCGGTCATAGTTCCGATTGTGAAAACTTCGGCGGTGACGAGGCGGGGATACGACATCGTCTATTCCCTTCTCCGCAAGCTACCTGTCAGGGCCAAGCGGAAGGACGTGCCTTTCCTGCTCTACATCGACCGAATCTACAACGTGGAAGGTGTTGGAAACGTTGTGTCTGGCTCGGTGAGTCAAGGAAGCTTGACCGCTGGCGCGGAGTTGTTGGTTGGGCCGACGCGTAAGGGTGAGTTCGTCCCCGTCAAGGCAAGGAGCATAGAGATGCATTACACGAGGCTGGCTCAAGCCGAGCCCGGATACATCGTAGGCATAGCTGTCAAAGGCGTGAAGGAGGAGTTGCTGGAAAGAGGCATGATTTTATGCGACCCGTCTCTGAACCCGAAAAGCGTATGGTCTTTCGAGGCGGATGTAACGGTTTTGTCCCATCCAACCCGCATAGGTGATGGATACGAGCCCATCGTACACATCCACACCATAGCTTCGACGGCTCGCGTCAAAATGGTTGACAAACCCTACCTCAAAGCCGGCGAATCGGGCAAAGTTGAAATGCGTTTCAAATATCGTCCATTCTTCATCCAGCCCGGCGACAGATTTGTTTTCAGGGAAGGAAAAACCAAAGGAATCGGCGTGGTCACAAAACTACTGGATATGAATTAAGAAGCTCCCAGCTTCACCTTCAAAAAATCGGGTATAACACCTTTTTTGGCCAATTCAAGCGCCTGGTTGTGGGTAAACCGCCACCAAACATCGCCGCGGCTTTCCCGCTGAAAATCCCAAGGAGAAACAAGAACGAGGTCGCCTTCTTTGATCCAGATACGACGTTTGAGCTGGCCGCGGATGCGGCATATTCTCTGTTTGCCGTCCGCACAATCGACCAACAACCGGTCGTATCCATACATCTTGTTCACCACTCCGTAAACGTCGCCTGGCCCGGGCTCAACCATCTGGTCGAGTTCATCGGGCTCAGACACTATCTTCCGCTTGCCCATGTAGTCAACACCAGAGTAATTCGATTCCACCCGATATTTAGGCTAATGTTTCGACAGGATCTCCGCAAATTTAGTGTGGTCTATGTTCCCGCCTGTAACATTCAAGACAACCTTCCTTCCCTTAACAAGGTGCGCATACCTGTAAGCCGCGGCGGTCGACGCCGCACCCGCAAGCTCGGCCACCTGCCTAACCGACTGGAAAATCCGGACAACAGCTTTTTCCATCTCCTCGTCCGACACAAGCAACACGTCGTCGATTCTGTTTCGAAGGAAGTTGAAGGGAGTCTCGTAGGCCTTGGCCACCGCAAGACCTTCGGCAGCTGTTTTCACTCCGTCGGTCGAAGATAATTCCCCTCTTTTCATCGAAAGGTAGAAGGCTGGAGCCCCTTCTGCCTGCACCGCGTAAACCCTTACAGCCCGGTTTACCGTTTTGTAGACGGTTACGGCGCCTATTGCTCCCGAGCCGCCTCCCAAAGGGTTGATAAAAACTTCGAGGTCAGGAAGCTCTTCGACCACTTCGAGATGCATCGTGGCGACTCCCGGGTAAAGTTTCTCTTCGTTGATTGCGTCCACGTAGCTGAGGCCGTTCTCTTCGGCGTAGTGACGTGCGTAGGTTGCTGCTTCGTCGTAGTAGGAGCCGTATGTGATGACCTTTGCTCCCATCTCCTCCACGGCCTCCTTTTTGATACGGGACACCCAGCTCGGCATCACGACGGCGACGTCGACGCCGAACACCGACCCCGCGTAGGCCATAGACTGCGCGTGGTTGCCCATCGAAGCTGTGACAACACCCCGCAACCGGTCCCGCATCACCGAGATGAAGTAAACTCCTCCCCTCACTTTGAAAGAATTAGTTGGGTTAGTGTTTTCGAGCTTGAAGTAAACGTCCGCATCCAACTCCTTCGAAATGCGTTTCGAATACACCAAAGGCGTGGGCCTTATGTATTTGCTTATCCTCTGCCTCGCCCGGTAGACGTCTCGAAGCGTGAACACGAAATATTTACACAGCCGTCGGAATTAACTGTTGTCGCAGACGAGGATTCACCGACCCTGCGTCCTGCGGTTAACCTCGTGAACGGCTTTCAGCAACTCTATCAGTTCGTTCAACTCCTCATCGGTCAAGCTTTCAACCCGATCGACCTTGTTCTTCAGGAAAGTTTTCATTTCTTCCAGCGGAGATGTCTCCGGCTTGGATAAAGAGAGAAGTGCTGAGCCCAGCGATGAAATGAAGACCCCGATGATCGCGATTCCCGTCACCATCAAAATTGAACCAATGATGCGTCCTGCCACCGTAACTGGTACGACGTCTCCGTAGCCGACGGTTGTTACAGTAGCCAACGCCCACCAGAATGCATCGCCGACGTCCCGTATCTTTGAGTCAGGAACACCGACTTCGAGCAGAAAAGCCGACACCGTGCCGACGAAAACAACTGTGGCGGATGCTGCGAATAGATATCCGAACCTGCTGACTTTCAGCACTTTGTAGAGGTAGAGGAGGGATTTCCGTGTGCGAACGGTGACGAGAAACAGCCGCAGAAGTCTCGAAAGACGGAGACCGCGTATGACAACTCCGACGAAAGTCTGCGTTTCAAGAAAAACAAAAAACGCCAGAGGAATCGAGGCCAAAACCTCGTACCAGTGTCTCAATAGATAATGGCCGAGCTTGCCCGACTTCCAAGCCCTCGTCACCAATTCGCCCAGCAAAACCAACACAACAAACCCGTCCAACGCCAAAACGATGAGAAATTCTTCACCGCTCAGAGGTGCGAAATATTCGACCAGAATCAAGGCTATGGAAAACAGAGTCAACGCAGACGCGGCGAATTCCCTTTTGTCCTTCATGAAACGGCTTTCTCGGTCGAATCTAAAACTTTTTCGAAAACATTTTCGACACAGCAACCATCACGTAGAGGAACACGGCTACGATGAAATCGCAGCCGCTTTTAGAAAAGGCTCGTGAAGGGTGACGGCCCTTTCGACGGCTATGATTGAGAAGACGAAACCGATGACCATAATCGCTCCATGGCTTGAGACGATGGTCTGCGGCACCCACGGCAGAACACCCATGCGAAAGACGCCGCCCAACAGACCGAGAACGAGGTTGAGAAAAACAGGCGGAAGAAACATCCTCTGAAAATACGCCATTGTACATACATTGACTCGGCGGTTTTTAGATTTTATCCAAATCCTGCAAAAGTTTTTCTATAATATCCGCTTCCCTTTCCAATTCTTTCTTCCGTAAGCGGCTGAGAGTCGCTTTAACCAACTCCTTTGATTTTTCAATCAACTCTTCGGCAGAGGCAAACTCCATCAGAGGAATGTTGAACGTGGACGCGAGCTTCTTCGCTTTTTAGCTGGCTTTTCCGACAACGAGTAGCATAAAAGCTCCAGCCTTGACGTCGAAGGTCTTTGTGAAGAATTCGTAGATTTTATCCTCGCTCACTTCGTTGACTATGTCCGCGACCAAGCCCGAAGAGGTCGGCTGACCCGTCTGATTGATGTAAAGCGTGAAGTCGTGGCTGACGCCCGACGAACCGACTATTTTCGCTGGAGCTTCGACATGATATCCCATCGATTCGATGTAGCTGGTGAGTGGGGTTAGGTCGAAGAAAGCTCCTCTCAAAGCGGAGAACTTTTCCCTGTTGACAAGGTAGCGGAAGACGGGCTTAAGGCTTAACTCTTCTTCGATGTTCGCTCTCCCACATTCGACACAGATGTATCGTCTGACGGGAAGGGCCGTAACTCTTCCGCATGAAATGCATTTGAAAAACACACCGGCGCGTCTGTAGTCCACGCCGAGCGTTTTCATCTCTTTGCCGCATTTAATGCATTTGAACCCATGAGAATAGAATTCCTGCTCAAAATCCACGTAACCGCAGATCATGTGCTCGATGACGTTGCCCTTCATCAGCCTACCAGAGCTACATGTCGGGCATACTGGCTTAAGCATGAGAGACGTGCTTTCGCAAGCGGGGCAAACCATGATAGAATCGAGAAGTTGTTTCTCCAGCACGCCAAGGCCGGAAAGGCCTTCTAAGATAACCTCAACATCACTTTTGAGGAATTGCTCGACTACGGGATACCTGTATTTTTCCCGTTCCATGGACGGGTCGATAAATTCGACCTTCTCCCTCTCCAAATGGTTTAAGAGGGCCAAAACATCCTGACGCCGAAGCAACGAGTCACTCATCCTTCGCCAACCCTTTCTTCAAAATCTCCAGTCTCAACAACAGAAGGTCCCTAATCAACCTTTGTCGAAAAGCCGAGAGCCCATCGGCCGTGACAGCCGAAACCTCGAAATAACCACAGCCCAGCTGGGCCGCGGTGTTCAACCCGTCCTGTGTGGAAATTTTTCTTTCTCGGACGAGGTCGAGCTTGTTTCCAATCAGATAGATGACCTTCTTTTGCTTTATCCCGGTTAGCATCCTGACGAGTCGGATGCCCTTGACGAAAGAGGGCCCGTTGGTGAGGTCGAACAGCACGGCGGCTGCAGCAAATTCAGCTTCGGGTTTGACGGCGGCGGACGGGGTCTCCGTAAACGTAACACCCAGTTCGACCTCTTTCAAATCACATATGCGCGAATAACCTCCTTCGGCGGGTTTTCTATGAGCTACACCATCCATGGAAA
Source organism: Candidatus Caldarchaeum sp. (assembly GCA_025054515.1). Classification (GTDB taxonomy): domain Archaea; phylum Thermoproteota; class Nitrososphaeria_A; order Caldarchaeales; family Caldarchaeaceae; genus Caldarchaeum. Next base: position 8,825 of record JANWZT010000018.1, on the reverse strand, counting down.
CAAACTTCTCTAAAAAAGTGGATTTTCCTACCCCGTCCTCCCCGGTTACAATCGCGTCGAAATGGTAGTGATATGGGGCTTTCATATGGGAAAACAGCTCGGAGCCACATTTCATGCAATACTTTGCCCGAATGGTTTTCATTCCACAATTCCGGCAAAGCACCCAATCCCAGCCTTCAGGACGGAGCATTTACCATTATGAAATCGATGTAACATAGATAAAAATATGTGGGAACCCGGTGTGCCGGCCGGGTTTTGCCTCTATTTCTTCGATGGTTTCGGCTGAGATAAGATGATTTCTATTGTGCTGACGTTTCGTTGGCGGCCGTCGTTTCCGACTCTGCCTTCCTCGGTTCCGATGTTTATCTTCTCGATGACAGCGTTTTGGACGAACCTTCGGCGAACGACCTCGACGACATCAACGGCCTTGGCTATCGCTTTTCCACGGGCCTTCAGAATCACCTTACGACCTTCGGCCAGCGGCAGAGTCGTCGCCAAAACATAGTTCATCGTCGGCTTCCTTCCAACGAGAACAACGGAGTCTTCAACCAAGTCTTTCGCCTCCTTGTGCATCCTTAAAGCCCATAGGCAATGATAAAAATCTTAACTCGTTCGACGGCCGGTCTCCTGCGGATTCCGCCAGATGCCCTTGTAAAATGCCTATGATTTGGTTGGATTGGTAGATGAGTTCTGAATTGATTGGATGCCATTCTGCATGATCAGGTCCGAGAAAAGATAGAGTGGGAACGATTTTTCCCGTTTGCAAGTCTGGATGGGCTGTGGGCCGCTCAACGAAAGCCATTACGTTGCGTGGCCGTTCCGGCATCCGCTTTGAATAGATGTTTTTCAGTTTCAGTGATTTGAAGAAGGCTGTAACGGAAACCGAGGAATTGTTTTCGACCTCGATCATCAGCTGGGCTTCGTTTACGTCTGCCGTAGTTTGCAAAGTTTGGAATAAGTGGACTCCGGGCCATTTCGTTCCCGTGCAATCGATGAATTTTTCGCCGGTTTTTTTGGTCGAAAACTCTATCTCATTTTTGATGATGGTTTCTTCAAGTAGCGGTGTTGTCCGACAAACATATAGTCTTGTAGGGGGTTCGATTTGTTCCCCATGCAAAATGATTTTCGTGATCTCGTCTTCGCAGTGTTTTGAAGGTTTTACATCCATCTCCTCGAAAAACTGCTCCGGCAGCACGGAAAATGGAAAAAGGCCGAGCCTCCGACCGGGATGTATCAAAGTTGTCTTTGTGCCCTGTTTGGACAACCGCGCCGCCGCGACCACCGCGTAGACAGAGCCGCCTAACACATTCAACGCCTTCTACTCATTTTTATATGCCGTGTTTGATTAACTTTTAATCCGCGAAGCGGTTGGATAAGCGTGCCGGTATCGTGGCGTGAATCTTCGGAGGAAGATGTTGCGAAAGCTTGTCTGCCCCGGCGTACGTGGTCTCGGAAGGGTGAAAACGGAGTTGTTCTCGTGGTCGGCGGCAGCTGGCTCTACCACGGCGCCCCGTTTTTGGTTTCATCCGCGGCGATGAGGACTGGAGTTGACCTCGTTTACACGGCAGTTCCGGAAAAGATAGCGACCCCGGTCAGAGCTCTATCCCCTTCTCTGATAGTACTTCCCCTTCCCGACTACAAGCTCACTTCAAAATCGGTTGACCGCTTGACGAAAGTTCTGGATAACGTGTCTGCGGTGGCCATCGGCCCCGGTCTTGCGAAGGGATGTGAAAAAGGAATCGTCAAGCTTGTGAAGCTCTTGGATGAGAAGGAAGTGGCAATGGTCCTTGATGCTACTGCTCTCTTTCATGATGTTTTGTTGCATGTTTCGGGCCGGAAAGTCGTTCTGACACCGCATGCCGGCGAATTCAAGAGGTTGTTCGGGCTTGACGCCGGAAATACCTTGGACGAAAGAGTTGAGAACGTCCACAAAGTCTGCTTAGACCATCAAATTACGGTTCTGCTCAAGGGCCATGTCGATGTGATTTCGGACGGGTCTGAAGTAGTTGTCAACAGGAAAAGCTCTTTGTCGGCCGCCATGACCGTCGGTGGGACGGGCGACGTTTTGACGGGTGTCGTCGCTGGGTTTTTGGCGAAAGCAGTTCCTCCGTTCAACGCCGCGGTTGCGGCGGCTGCCGTCAACGGTTCGGCGGGTGTGGCCGCTGCTGAGAAAAAAGGCCTCCACATTACGCCTGAAGACGTTATAGAAGAGATTCCCTTTGTTCTGAAGAGGTTTGACCGCATAATCTGATAAAGTTTTTCACAGACTAATCCCCTAATTAGATGAGGTCCGGATGCCCATTAGAATAGGTCTCATCGGCAAAACCAACACGGGCAAAACAACTTTCTTCAACGCAGCCACTCTCCAGTATGCGGAAGTGTCATCATATCCGTTCACCACAAAGCAACCCAATTACGGCACAACATACGCAATAACACCTTGTGTGTGCAGGGAATTCAACGTGCAGGACAACCCACGCAACTCCCTCTGCATAGAAGGATACCGCCACATCCCCATAGAGCTCATTGATTTACCTGGCTTGATAAAAGGAGCTTGGGCCGGAAAAGGTTTAGGAAACCAGTTTCTTTCAGTCGCCTCCCAAGCCGACGCATTGATCCACGTAGTCGACGCTTCCGGCAGTGTCGACGAAGAGGGCAAAATCACGAAGATGGGTGTGGGAAACCCGCTCGCCGATTTTTACGACATCCAAGAAGAACTCGTGATGTGGCTTATGAGGCTCATCGACAGACAGGATGACAAGATCGTCCGCAATCTCAAATCGGGAAAAGAATTCGCCGAAACTCTCGCGGAAGTTCTGCAGGGAATAAAAGTGAATGAATATCACATTGAGGAAGCTCTAAAACAGACCGGGCTCAGAGGAGAGGAATTCGATAAATGGACGATGCTTGAAGATAAGAAATTCGCCGAAAAGCTTCTCGAAATATCCAAGCCCATGATAGTGTTGGCGAATAAGATGGACTTAGAGACTGCCGGCGCCAATTTCAATATTTTGCGGGAGGAGTTGACGAACTACATGGTTATTCCGGCGAGCGCTGAGGCGGAGCTTGCCCTACGAAGGGCTGTGCAGAAAGGCTATGTGAGATATATTCCCGGCGAAGAAGATTTCAAAATTGTTAGCGAAGAGCAGTTGACGCAGGAGCAGAAGAAGGCCCTTGAGTTCATCCAGTCGCGTGTTTTTGGAGAATACATGAGGACGGGGGTCCAGTTTGCCATCAACGTCGCGGTGTTCAAGCTTCTCGGGATGGGGGTGGTTTATCCCGTATCCGACCCGGCCAAGCTCGCCGACCGTTCAGGGAAAATACTGCCCGACGCCTACCTGATGCCCCCCAACTCAACCGTCCGAGACCTCGCACGAACAATCCATTCGGAGCTGGAAAAAGGGCTCCTCTACGCCATAGACGTCCGGAGCGGTTTGAGGCTGCCCGGCGATTACAGGATAAAGGACAGGGATGTTTTGTCCATCGTTTCGACGACAAGAAGGGCCGTTTAGACGGGTTCGAGATAGTAGGTGAGAAATCCTTCGGGTTCTCTCCGTTTCACGACCAAGCGGACTTTCGTACCTATCTTGAGTTTGGAGACGTCGTCGACGTTCATCCAGCAGAGGACGTTAAAGCCTTCGTTCATTCTGGCGATGGCCACGACATAGTCCGGGTAGTGGAGGTAGCTCGCCGGCTTCACGTTTACGACCGTGTAGGTTAGAAGCACGCCTTCTCCGTCTATCTCCACCCATTCGAGGTTTTCATCCATACAGTAGGGGCAGTCGGCCTGCGGAGGGAAGAAGAAGACGTTTTTGACGGGACATTTCGTAGCATAGACTTTGCCTTCTTTCAATCCGTCGAAAAATCTTTTGACCCGGCTTATCGGGATAAGATATTTGAGCCGAAGTTCCCTCACGTCGACCCAGAGGGGGTCGCCTGTTTTCTCGGCCGGAATCACCGGCAGTCCTTCATTCCGGGTTATTTCTTCAACCATGTCGAGCCAGCTCCGAACCATTTTTTCCAACTCTTCGCGTGGTATCGTCATTTTCACCACCCCGGTTTGTTAAGCGAAAAAACTGTGACGTATGCGTAGTGGCCGGTTCCACCGACGTTGTGGGATAAACCCATTCCCTTGACGATGTCTGCCTGCCGTTCTTTCGGGTTTTGTTGACGTAGTTGTTTGGTGATCTCTGCGGCCATGCTGACCCCTGTGGCTCCGATGGGATGGCCCTTCGCCTTTAACCCGCCGTCGAGGTTGACGGGAACGAGACCGCCTTTGTAGGTCTCCCCCTCCTTAGCCAACAGATGGCCTTGGCCCGGTTTGGCAAAGCCGAGGTCTTCATAGGCGAGTATTTCGGCGATGGTGAAACAGTCGTGCACATCCACGACATCGAAGTTTCGCGCGGCCTTCGCCGGATCAACGCCGGCCCTTTTGTAGGCCTCTGCCGCCGCTTTCCGCGTAGCCCTCAGTCCCAAAAAATCAGGTCTTTTACTCAAATTCGAAGTGTCGGAACCGTATCCTATACCGGCGAGCCAAACCGGTGTGTCGGTCAGCTTTCTCGCCGTTTCCTCGGAAGCCAACACGACGGCCGCAGCGCCGTCCGTTATCGGACTGCTGTCGAGAAGCTTCAACGGCCAGGCCACGGGCCTGCTTTTCAACACGTCTTCGACAGTTATTCTTTTTCTGAAGGCTGCGTTTTCGTTGAAGGAGGCGTAGTAGTGGTTTTTGACCGCTACCGCAGCTAGGCTTTCTTCCGAAGCCCCGTATTTGTCCATGTAGGCCGTGGCATACAAAGCGTAGTAACCAGGGAAAGTTAGACCAAACATGCTAAACTCCCAGAAATAGTTACCCGACCGGCCGATCAACTCGACCGCAGTCGGCGTAGGCGATTCATTCATCTTCTCCACTCCAACTACAAGGGCTACATCAGCCGAGCCGGATGAAACAAAGCTTGCGGCGGTCGCCAGCGCCGCCGACCCCGAAGCACAGGCGGCCTCGATGCGGTAGGTTCCCACGCCTGTTAACCCCGAATATTCGTTGACTGAGATGGCCGGCAAGGGCTCGGAGCTCCATCCGCCCACGTTCGATAAGGCGACCATCTGAACATCTTTCTGGGTGATTCCCGCGTCTTCAAAAGCTTGTTTCACCGCCGTCCACGCCAGCTCATTCAAATTCATGTTCGTAATGTTTCCAAACCTCGAATGTCCCACACCTACTATCGCCACCTTTTTCATGAAAAAGAAGTTTATGATGTACCTATTATGCCTAGAGACAGGGGAAGGCTTCTGAATTCTGAACGTGAAATTTCGACGATTGTGGTTATGGACCTCGACGGAACCCTTGTCAAAATGAAAATAGACTTGGCGGCTGCGAAAAAACGGGCCGCCGAAATAGCCAGAAAGTTCGGCGTCGAAATGCATGAAAAAGAACCTTTTCAGGATTTTCTCGACAGAGCCTTTACGATTCTTCCACAGGAGAGGTGGGTTGAGTTGCGGGACACCGTGTTCGCTGTCCTGCGTGAGAAGGAGTTGGAGGCGGCTTCCGAGCCGGAAGTGCACGACGGAATTCCAGAAATTCTTCACAAGCTGAAAGAAAGAGGCATCCGTCTGACCGTGGCAACAAATTCACACCGCGAAGCAGCCCTTCAAGTTTTAAAATCAACAGGCCTCGATGGCTATTTTGAAAAAGTTTACACCCGCGACGATGTCGGCAAAATGAAGCCGAGGCCCGACATACTGCTGAAAATCGCCGAGGAATATCGTGTTCCGGCTTCGAAGATTGTCTACGTCGGCGACAGCGTCAACGATTTTCGCGCCGCATCCGCGGCTGGCGCGCGTTTCATAGGAGTTAGCTGGGGGTTCCACACGGCTGATGAGATGAAGGCCGCCGGAGTTGCTGACATCGTTTTCAAGCCCGAAGAATTACTGAACCATCTTAGCGCAGAAAACCTCAAACACCAGCGAATCGTACCGGACACGTCGGCCATCATCAACGGCTCTCTGACCCAACTCGTCGAAACCGGGCAAATCGACGGAGCGGAACTGATAATACCGGCGGCGGCCATCGACGAACTTCAGGCACAGGCTTCGCAGAAACGAGAACCCGGGTTCGTCGGGTTGAACGAGCTGAAGAAAATCCGTTCACTCGCCCCGCAACACAACATAACCATAAGAATCGCCGGCGAAAGACCAAGCCTCGAAGACATCAAGCTGGCCCGGAAAGGAAGAATAGATGCTTTAATCCGGGAAGTTGCCAAACGCGAAAACGCCGTCCTCCACACATCCGACTACGTCCAGTCGATTGTCGCGGAAACCGAAGGCGTCGCCGTCAGATATTTTCCACCGACCGAGCTTCCGCCGAAAATGTCCTTCGAGCAATATTTTACAGAAGATACGCTAAGCCTCCACTTCAAGGAAGGCGCCCCGCTGATGGCTAAACGCGGTAAACCCGGAGCATTCGTCCTCGTAAAACTCAGCGAAAAACCGTTGGATGCCGGCGAATTGAACAACCTGATCAAGGAGATAGCGGAATATGCGAGGGTCAGGCCCGAAGGAAACATCGAAATCGTCCGGGCGGGCACGTTCGTCGCCCAAATAGGGAATTATAGGATTGCCGTCGCGAGGCCTCCTTTCAGCGACGGCTTAGAGGTTACCGTGGTGAGGCCGATCGTTAAACTGCGTATCGAAGACTACAACCTGCCGGCGTCTCTCCTCGAAAGGTTTGAGAAAAAAGCGGAAGGGATACTCATCGCAGGCCCTCCGGGAAGCGGAAAATCAACATTCGCCGCAAGCCTCGCGGAATTCTACAGCCGCAAAGGAAAGATCGTCAAAACCCTCGAATCGCCGAGAGACCTCCAAGTCGGTCCGGAAATCACCCAATACGGCCCCCTCGAGGGAGATTTCGAAAAAACCGCCGAGATTCTTCTTCTCGTAAGGCCGGACTACACGGTTTTCGACGAGATCAGGAAAGACAGGGATTTTCAGGTTTTCAGCGACATGAGGCTGGCCGGCGTCGGAATGGTCGGAGTCGTTCATTCAAGCGACGCCGTCGGGGCCATTCAAAGGTTCATCGGTAGGTTGGAGCTCGGCACGATTCCCCACGTCATCGACACAGTCGTCTTCCTCGAAGCGGGGAAAATAGCAAAAGTCTACACTTTGTCGATGACGGTTAGAGTGCCGACCGGCATGACCGAAGCCGCTCTCGCGAGGCCGTTGGTCGAGGTGAGAGACTTTCTTTCAGGCCGGCTTGAATACGAGATTTACACCTTCGGCGAAGAGAACGTCATCATCCCCGTTCAGAAGATTTTGGAGCAAGTCGACGCCGAAACCGCTGAAATAAAGGAGAAAATCAGAAACGCTGTGCGCGGTTTCGATGAAAATTCGGAGGTTGAGGCGATCGGTCGGAACAGGTTTGTGGTACGCGTCGACAGAGACGTCATTCCACGGGTCATCGGCAGAAAAGGTGAAAAAATTAGCCAGCTGGAGAAGGAGCTGCAGGTTTCAATCGACGTGGAGCCGCGGATTCCGTCGCTGGGAAAAGAAGTCAAATTCAACATAAGCGAATCGGGAAACAGCCTACGCATCGAGGTGGGCGAAGAGCTGGCGGGAAAAACAGTCGGCATCTATGCTTCAGACCAGTTTCTGTTCGCCGCGACGGTTGGGCGGAAGGGAGTTGTATCGGTTAGGAAGAAATCCGAACATGGAAAAGCCTTGCTGAAGGCCATCTACACCGATCAAGCTGTCAAAGTCATTTTGACCAGTTGAACCGTTACTGTTTGAGTTTGCAGTGCGGACATATTCCTACATCGACGGGAATTTCCCGATAGCAGTACCAGCAGAATTTCTTTCCCTGTTCAGGCTCAACCGTAACCGATGATTTGACGAACAAACCTACTACGGCCATGATGATTCCTGAGAAGAGGAAGATGTATGAAAAGGGGAGGCCGGCTAACGCGAGGAACAGCCCGAACACAAAAACGACCAATCCAGAAAAAAGAAGAGGATATCTGCTCAACTTTTTGTCCTCCTCTCCAACCCGGCGCAGTGGACAACTCCCCTCACTCGGCGGATGTGGCTCACGCAGACGAAGCAACTGAGAAAAGCAACGGCCTCGCCAGCGACGGGGCAGTCGACGTACTCTTTCTTCATCCGGGCCAGCATCTTCCCTTTCACAGCGTTCTTCACAACTTCCAAAGCTTCCGGCTCGACCTTCAAAGCTTTTGACCCTGCCTTCACTTCGACGAAATATTTCGGCTCCAACCTCCATCTCCACACGATTGCCGTTAATTATACATGTTCCTTGTAAGCGTGGATGAATATTTCAACAGAAAATCCGGAAACATTGCGTGGGATGACGGGCGGCAGACGCTCGGACCCGATGGCCAAACAATTTGGTCTGTTGGGTCTATTCGGCGGGGACGATGCGGCTTTGGATGTCTTTAAAGCTTATATCAGAGAAGTTTTCTTCTACGGTAGTTTGAGAAAGTGCTCGGTGGGGCGTCATAAGTGTAATGAGCGCGCTGTCGGGAGGCCCCGTCGGGCGGATACGTCAGTAGGAGCCACCATTTTGGTGGCTTTGACTATTGGAATTGGGTTCTTCATCTGGGGGTTCGCGTTAAGCTGGCTAAACCTTTCCTTCAACGACTTGACCAATAACCTCAACCGCTCGGTTCTTCAGGTGCAGACGACGGCCCAGCTTTCGTTTGAGTTCATCAACTACACTTCTACCGGCCGTAACGCGGTCGTCAGAAACGTTGCATCGGTGCCAATAACCATAACGAGAGTTGAAATCGTGACGCCGGAAGGATATCTGCGGGCTTACTATC
>JANWZT010000189.1 GCA_025054515.1 Candidatus Caldarchaeum sp. | reverse complement strand
GGTGAGGTTGGAAACGGTAAAAAACCGGCGGGAAAACCATGAGCCGTTGAAGCTATCTAAAAGGGTTGAAGACCCGCGGTTCCTTAGGGGGGAGGCTGTCTACGTCGACGACCTCTTCTTCCCGAAGATGCTTCATCTCGTGTTTGTAAGAAGCCCCTACGCCCACGCAAAAATCAAGTCAATAGCAAATTCACCCACCCATCAGAAAGCATTCGTCTTCGACGGCAAAACCGTGGCCTCGAGAACCAAGCCTCTCTACACCTTGGTGAAAAACTTGTCCTACTATGGTATAGCGGTGGAGAAGGCGTGTTTCTTCGGGGAGCCCGTCGCGATGGTGTTGGCGGAAACCCGGGAAGAGGCCTTGGATGCTTCGGAGGAAGTGGCCGTCGAATACGAACCCCTTCCAGCCGTGGTCGAACCCGAAGAAGCGGTCAACTCTAACGTCATCCACGAAAGCGTCGGCACCAACGTAGTCGTGGAAAAAACTTTCCAGTTCGGCGACGTGAACAAAGCTTTCGACGAGGCCTACGAAGTGGTTTCGGAAAAATTCGTTTTCCAAAGGTACGCGGCTGCTCCGCTTGAAACATGCGGCGTCGTGGCCGTTCCCGAGAAGGACGGCTCCCTAACCGTCTACGACAACCAGCAGACGCCGCTTCTGTTTAGGAGGTTTGTGGCTGATTCGCTTGGGCTGGCGGCGGAGAAACTCCGTTTCGTGGAAAAGGATGTGGGCGGAGGGTTCGGCGTCAAAATCATGATGTATCCCTACGTTTTCCTCACGTGTTTCGCGGCTTTGTCTCTGAAAAGGCCTGTGAAATGGGTTGAAACAAGGAGGGAGCATCTGGCTGCGATGGCCCACAATTCGAACCGCGTCACCACAGCCGAAATGGCCTTCACAAGGGATGGAAGAATCACGGCTTATCGGACGAAGTTCATCGAGGACGTGGGAGACAGAGCGGTAAAGGTGGCTGAGGTGATCAGGTCAAACTCCACTTCAGCCGATTCGGGCGGCAGCCTCTCGACGCGTCTTCACGAGGCCGCGCTGCCCCTGGTGGAAACTCAGAAGATGGCCTTTGAGGCCTTCATGAGCTACGACTCGAACCTCGCTAACTCGGTGATCACAAAGGTCACCGAGGTCATGCAGAGAATCACTGACTTGCAGGCTTCAGAAGAGGCCGCAGCTCTAAGACCCCATCAGCTGATAACATCCGAGCTTCTGCGGGTGTGTGACGATCAAATCGACATAGCAGACATAGCGGCCCCTTTCCCCAGGAGTTGAGTTACCCCGTGCCGAACGAATCTATTTCGATCATCGACCTACTGACACCTCCCTTCTCAAGCTTCTGCATCATGCCATCGATTCCGCGCTCCCTATCGCCCGCGATGAACTTCGCACCTCCACAGATCCCGTAGTAGCTGGAGCCCCAGTCAGCAACCCTCTCCCTGATATCGTCGAAGAGGATGTGACGCCCGAGTATCGTCTCAACCCTCCCTCCCTTGTCATCGCCGAGGAAGAGCTCATCGATTATCTCCTGACGGGAGACGTCGTGCTCTCTGGTGAAGTTGATCACGACTTGGAGCTTGGAGTAGTCATCCAGCAACTTGGGGACCACCTTCCTGTAGATGAAGTCTTTTCGTGTCCTGTTCACATAAAAAATGTAGACGTCAACTTTGAGCTTTCGATCGGTTGCGTAATCAACGAAGCATTTGAACGGCACTATGCCGCTAGACGCAGCCAAGAACACCAAGGTCTTGAGTCTGCCCTCTTCGATCATCTGGAAGGCCTTCTTGAGGAACCGTCCATAGGGGCCTTCTATTGTGACGATCTCACCGGGTTTCGCAAGCTGGTGGAAATATGGAGCGAAAGTTCCGCCCTCACTCTTTATCATGAGTTCGAATGTCCCATCAGCGGTTCTGGTTGGAGACCCTGCGATGGAGTAGAACCGGAAGTCCCCACGCTTCAGCGGTGTATCGAAGTAAAGCTTGACGTCTTGACCCGGGTGGTAGTCGAAGATCGGTGTGTCGCTCAGGTTCTTGAAGAAGTACGTTTTGGCGAGCTCCGTCTCGTCCATCACCTCCGTTATCACAAGGTCGTACTGGTAGACCCTCTGGCCGCCCTGAACGACCTCCCGTACCTTTCTCAGCTCCATCCTCAACTCTCCCCGCATACCCCTCAGCTTTAAACCAGTGTCCCGCGTCTGTCTCTTGGCCCTCACTCAACCGAGCGTTTAGTTGGCCTGACGCTGGCCTGACGCAATACAGCTATAAGGTGTTCGAGG
>JANWZT010000188.1 GCA_025054515.1 Candidatus Caldarchaeum sp. | reverse complement strand
CAGCTCCACGTAAAGCATCCCCTTCGCCCCAAGGTAGAAGGTGGGCCCTCGTTCGTCAACATCCCCGCCTTCCCACATGCAAACCAACACATCGCCGATGGTTTGACGATGCCTTTGAACGAGGTCGGCTATTCCGGGGCTGCCCACCTCCTCCTCGCCTTCGATAAGCCATTTGACGGTTATCGGCAAGTTCCCCAAAACTTTCTCGACCGCTCGAACAGCAGCTAATCTCGCAATAATTTCCCCTTTGTTGTCAGAAACACCGCGCCCGAAAAGCAGGCCGTTTTTCTCGGTTAGCGTGAAAGGGTCTGTCTGCCATTCTTCGAGAGGTTCGGGAGGCTGAACATCATAGTGGTTGTAGAGAAGGATCGATGTTTTTCCGCCCGGCTTTTCGGCGTAAATCGCCGGCCTTCCGGTCTTGCTTTCCCAAACCTCAACCATGAAACCATCTTTTTCAAGCAGATTTTTCACAAAATCAGCGCATTCAGTTATCGATTGGTTTTTGGCTGAAACGCTTGGAATGGAAATGAGTTGGGAAAAGTTTTCAAAGGTTTTCTGCATATCGGATGCGACCGCATCCCGGATCTTTTTCAGAATTTCAGAGTCGATCATGACATTGACTGGCAAAATTATTATTTATGGTTTGCAGTGTAGAGACCGTGTCGGAGCCGGAAATTCCAAAGCCCGTTCCTGTAGCCATTGAAAGCTCCACGTCGGCTCTTCTCATAGTGGATATGCAGAATGATTTCTGCGACCCTAAGGGAAAGTTATTTGTTCCCGCTTCGGTTTCCACGGTCCAGCCGCTGAAGAACCTCCTTTCGAAGGCCCGCAAAGCGGGCGTAAGGGTCTTTTACACACAGGACTGGCACGGTCCAAACGACCCAGAATTCGCAATATGGGGCGAACACGCCCTCGCGGGCACGTGGGGCGCAGAAATCCTCGACCAACTCAAGCCAGAACCAGAAGACGTCGTCGTCAAGAAACTCCGTTATGACGGGTTCTACGGAACGAGCCTCGACCATCTGCTCCGTCTTTACGGCGTCAAAAACATCGTCATCACCGGAACGGTTGCAAACATCTGCGTTCTCCATACTGCGGGGAGCGCAGCCCTACGGTGGTACAACGTATATCTTCCCGTTGACTGCGTTTCAGCTTTAACAGACTTCGACATGAAAATCGCCTTGAGACAGATATCTTTTCTTTACAGAGGTATTTTAACGACGTCTGATATCATAGATTTTAGGCCATGAAGCGCGTCCCCTCTGTTTATGTCAGCGGAACGGACGAAATTAAAGGGGGAAAAGTAACTGACATCTATTTTCAGCGGACGAAAAGTATCTTGGAGAAAAGCGAGTCTTCGGACGTCCATGTCGCGGCCGAAATCCATTCCTACGGATTTTCCCGCGGCTATGACTGGGCTGTTTTCACGGGTTTGGAGGAGGTTCTATGGCTGCTGGAAGGGCTTCCGCTGGACGTATTCGCGATGGATGAAGGCACCTTGTTCCGGGCCATGGAGCCGGTCGCGAGGCTTGAAGGTCGTTACATAGACTTCGCCGTTTACGAAACGTCGATACTGGGCATGCTCCGTCATTCCACCAGCGTTTCGACGAAAGCTGCCCGGATCAAACTATCGGCAAACGGAAGGCCTGTGTTGTTTTTCGGGATAAGGTCTGTTCATCCGGCCATAGCTCCGATGGTCGACCGTGCGGCTTTTCTCGGCGGTTGCGACGCGGTTTCAGGAGTTTCCGGCGCGTCTATGATGGGCCTCGACCCGATGGGAACCATGCCTCACGCCCTCATTCTGGTGGTGGGAGATGAAGTCAAAGCGTGGCGGCTGTTCCACGAAACTATGCCTGAAAACGTTCCACGAATCGCTTTGGTCGACACCTTTTACGACGAAAGAGTTGAATCGCTGAAGGCCGCCGATGCGTTGGGAAAGAACTTGTTCGGAGTCAGGCTCGATACTCCGGGCTCGCGGAGGGGAAACATGAGAAGAATCGTGGAAGAAACCAGATGGGCCTTGAACATCAAAGGCTATTCCGATGTCAAGATTTTCGTTAGTGGCGGCTTGAGCGAAGATGAAATTAGGGAACTTGTCGACGTCGCGGACGGCTTTGGGGTCGGGACTTCGATAGCTTTTCCCGAATCCGTCGACCTTGCCCTCGACATCGTGGAAAGAAACGGCCAGCCGCTGTCTAAACGAGGAAAGCTGCCGGGAAGGAAGCAGGTATTCCGATGTGAAAAAATGCACGACGTATTGACCATTTGGGGAAAAAATATCAGTCGTTG
>JANWZT010000187.1 GCA_025054515.1 Candidatus Caldarchaeum sp. | reverse complement strand
GGGAAGACGCGCCGCAATTTCGACGATGACGGGGCTGTTTGTTCGGACAGAAACCCCCAAATCACCACGAACCAGATTCGCGAGGAAAACGAAATACTGCTCGTGTACCGGTTTGTCAAGCCCGAGGAAAACTCGGATTCTCTGGACCTCCTCCTCGCTGGCGAGCAGCCCAGCAATAATCCTCGCTGGATCGCCGGGAAGAAGCCTGACCATCAGAAAAACGAGAAGCGAAACTCCAAAAAAAGTGGGGATGGCGATTAGGATTCGTCTGACGGCGTAGTTGAGCAGTCCACCCACTTTCCTATCCCGCCGGCTCAGCGTTGACTATGACGAATTTTTCGTTCGGCAGGTAGGAGACACCTTTAATCTTCGCCGAGTACACCAGTGGGAAGTTCTGCGTCCATAGGAAGATGAACGGGGCGTCGTCCCAGACGATTTTCGCTATTTCGCAGAGCACCTTCGCCCTTTCAGCGGGGTCGGTGATCTTTAGCTGCTGGTCGAACAATTCGTCAACTCTTGGGTTCTTGTAATACGATGTCGCGAGACCAGCCGGAGGCCAGTAACCCGACCAATACTGCAGAAACATCTGGTAGGCGTCGAGGTAGGCTGGAGCCCATCCAAGGAGATGGAGCTGATGCGTAACTTGGTCCGGAGGCCTGTTGATCGTAGCCACGTACGTCGGCCAGTCCATGGTTCTTGTCTCAACATCGAAACCAATTTCCCTCAAGTTTCCGGCTATCGCTAAAGCGGCAACCGCGTCGTTGATGTATCTACCCGTTGGATAAATGAAGAGAACCTTCGTACCGGGGCTCACCCCCGCCTGTCTGAGTAGCTCACGAGCCCGAGCCGGGTCATATGGATACTGTCCTACGGAGCAGTAGCCGAAAAGGCTTTTGTGCATCGGAGAATCGACCGGGTCAACGACGCCGAACATCACATTCTTGATGATGGATTCCTTGTCAACGGCGTAGTTAAGGGCTTGGCGGACGCGTTTGTCCTTGAACGGCTCAACCTGGTTGTTGATTGAGATGAAAATTAGTCTATTGCTCGGTGCAAGCAATACCTTCACGTTGGGGTTGTTCTTGAGCTTCTCGATTTCGGCGACCGGTGGAAGCATTATCATGTCGACCTCCCCGGCAAGCATCTGGGACAACCGGGTCGCCGCGTCGGGGACGATTTTGAACACGATTTGGTCATAGTAAGGCTTCTTACCCCAGTACTCAGGAGCCCTCGTCAGAACAAGCCTGTCGCCTCTAACGTATTCGCTTATGACATAGGGGCCTGTGCCGATTGGTCTAGTGATCAGTGTGTAGTTGTTTCCAGGCGTTTCAACTGTCTTGGGGGAGATGATGGCAGCCGTTGTCCAAGTTAGGGCGTTAACCAGCGGAGCGAAAGGATATTTTAGTACGAGTCTGACGGTGTAGTCGTCGACAACTTCTACACGGTCAATCGCAACGTATGGAGCTCGGATGGGAACTCGTATCTTGGGGTCGAGAACCCTGTCAAGCGAAAATTTCACAGCCTGCGCGTTGAAAGGCGAGCCGTCGTGGAACTTGACACCCGTCTTAAGCTTGATAATCACGACTTTCCCACCTTCTTCAAACCTATAGTCCGTCGCCAAGTTGGGCAACAGCTCTCCCTTCTCGTTTATTTTGAACAGAGTTTCGACAACGTGGTCAAGCATGTTGGCAACGGTTGTCGTAGTTTGTCCGGCGGGGTCGAAGGTGTCGAGGTCAACGCTCACGGCCATTCGGAATATTTTCGGAGAAGGAGGCTGCGCCTGCTGCGTCGGCTGAAGAACGAAAAACCCAGCGGCCAAAGCCGCAACAATCACCATAGCCACTACAGCCAGAATCACAGCCGTCTTGCTCAGACCAGACTTACTTTTTCCCAAACCCATGGTTTTAACCATAGTAGAGGAAAATAATAAATATTTTAACTCCCCGAAAATATGCTCTCTGATAAGTCACTAGAATCACTGGTTACGGTTTTGTGGAAAACGTCGTGGCTCTATAAAATTTTATAAGACTGCGTCGTTTTTTCGGTAGGTTTTGGCGCACGCGTCATATCCGGGGTGGCCTCCACCGCTCGTCGACCTCCATGAAGACATATCGCTCTACTACTTTCTGGGCGGACACGGTCTCCGCTTCAAGCCCGCAGACTTCGGCATAGACCTCCCCGAAAGACACGGCGACATACCGAAATATAGGAAAGCAAACGCACGGCTGATCTTCTCTGCAATAGCCCCCACAGTACCTACAATCAGCGATTACAGGTTGAGCCAGTTATCCAGCGGATACGG
>JANWZT010000186.1 GCA_025054515.1 Candidatus Caldarchaeum sp. | reverse complement strand
GGTCAGCCTAACGCGGTCTTAAGAGCCGCTAACTGCTTGACTTTGTTTTCGACCGGGAATCCGATAAACACGTCGATATCGGAATCGGCTATTTTATGAATTCTTTCCGCAACGGTTTGAAGGCCTCCAACCAAAACATATGATTCCACCGGCTTGTGCGCCGCCGAGCCCGAATTTCTCCTCGACACATATGCCTTGATTCTCCAGTGAACACTCTCCGGGATGTTTTCGCCTATGAAAAAAGGGGCGTAAAGTGCCTTCGACACCCCATGGTCGTAGGTTTTGACTTCATCATATGTATCGGGCGTCAAAAGCATGACCGGGATGGCCTTGAATCTCTCTGATATTTTTGCCGCAGGTCTAACGATGTGTTCCGTTCCAACCATCAGAAGCCCAAATGGTGACACGTTCCTGAAATGTTCCGCAGACTCGATGAGGCTTCGCGCCGCGTTGTTCCGCAGCTCAACGGGCGAAAGATATGCGGGGTTGCCCGCAACCAAGCATACACCGCCGAAACCAATCGACTGAACCACTTCGGACGTTTCAGCCAACCGATGGAATGCATCGCTACGACGCACCGGCACGGTCAGAACCGGCTCCGGATATCCAAGCCCATGGCAGAATTCGACAAGCTCCGCAAACTCTCTGACAGTTATGTCAGTCTTTTCCGTTTCGGAGTCCACGACAAGATACCGATATCCCAGCCGCGACATCGTTTCCGCGTAAAATCGAAGGTTCTGAAGACGCTTTTCATCTAAAAGGCTCGGCTTAAACGCTGCACCGAGCTGGAAGACGAACACCTCGCTGGAAGGCGTCCACCCCGCGCCAACCTCAGCACCTCATCCGCTGACTGAAGCCGAAGGTATATAAAATTATCTCACCCCCTTCAAATACACATTTTTAATTCGAGGCAACGATGCCCCGATGGATGCGTGAAGAAGACCTCATCAAAGCCATACTCGAAAGAGATAAGACGATTGACAGGGCAGCTCTCGAACAGATTGTCGAAGAAAAGATGAAAACTACTCCTTTTTTAACGAGACGCGGAGCCTTGTTGATAATTCTCGAAGAAAGGCGGCTCGCTCAAGAGTTCATCGAAGCGAAAAAATACAACGAATATATTCGGCTGGATGGTTTGACATCCGGTCTGCATAACGTAAACTTAGCAGGTCGGATTTTGGGTCTCAAGGTTGGTGAGGACAAAACAGGCGGCGCCTACGCCGTGATGCGGTTGTCTGATGGATCAGGTGCCGTAGATGTTTTCGCGGACAGGCCTGAACTTTTCAAGGAGTTTAAGGTCGGAGAAGCTGTCGGAATAAAAAACTGCAGCATCTCCACTTCGAGAAAAAGAAACAAATTCATCGTGAGGACTGGGTCGAAAACAACTGTCGAAAAGCTGGACAACATTAGTGGCCTGCCAGATTTTGAGGCGTTGTTCATACAGCCCGGCGAGGCCATGTCGAAAGAAGAGGAACAAGTTGATGTATCCGCAGTAGTGGTTTACGATACGGGACTAAGGAGAACCGGAGACTTGCATCTGAACACTGTCATCATCACAGACGGCGAAATCCCCTACCTATTACATGCCTACCGCGAACAGGCCCGCCGGTTCGAAAACAGCCAAGGAAAAAGATTTTACGCGACAAACTTATACGTGCGGAAAGGAGAGCTCTACACGTCGTCTGCTACATGCATCACCTTCGGAGAGAAAGAACCAGACAAAATCGACAAAATAATATCCAAATCCCACAGAGCATTCGACCTTAAGATTATTGGTAAGAGTATCGACGGAACCCCTGTAGCGTTCGGAGACGGCAAAATCTTCAGGACTCCAACTTTGACCGATATCCCGATACAAACCGTCCTAACAACCCAAAATGCCTTCATCTTCACACGACATGGAATTCCGCATCTTTTCTTCGAAAAATATCAGGTCGCAGAGATTGAGCTGAAGGATTTGGAGCCGCGGATTTTCGGCGGCGATCTTGGAACAATCGACGGCAGGTTGACTGATTTTCTTTTGCAGGCCGAAGTTGTTAGAAAAACTTCGCGAGATTATGTTGAGACAAAGTTTGGAACGAGGGCGTTGGTGCGTTTCTGGATGAAGGTTGATGACGTGGTCCTTAATGGCGTTGCGTGGGGCGATGCAGCTGAAAGAGTCGGAGAAATACCGGAGAAAACCGTTCTGCGGCTGGCTTTCCCCATCGTCAAGAGGAACAAGTTCGGCGAAATTGAACTGACTATGGATGGGCTGACTGCGTTTTGCTGAAATAGAATTCAATTTAAATAGAGAACAACAGTTTGGGG
>JANWZT010000185.1 GCA_025054515.1 Candidatus Caldarchaeum sp. | reverse complement strand
CCGGAAGAAAGAATCCATCAGACGAAGAGGTGAAAACATTTCACCATATGAAATCGAGTCAGTCGTCAATCAGCATCCGGCGGTCCTGGAGTCGGCGGCTGTCGGTTTGCCGTCAGAGGTCGGGGACGAAGACGTCAAAATCTACCTAAAGCTCAAGCCCGGTGAAAAAATCGATTTTCTCGATTTTCTTAGATGGTGCGACAGGAACCTGCCTTACTACATGGTGCCTCGCTATGTCGAGGTCGTTGAGGAGCTGCCGAAAACACCCACCCAACGCATACAACGGTATCTGCTAAAAGAGAAGGGCGTGGGCTTAGCATTCGACGCGGTCAAGGCGGGTTTCAAACCAACCAAACCAGCTATCTAAGGCCGAGCACTTTCTTCGGGTTTTCGCTTACTATCTTACGCACGATATCGGGGCTGACGTCCCGTGATAGAAGACTCCATACGCCGTATTTCATGTATTCGACCGGTTTTGCCCCTGTTTGGCCAGCGTCGGTGGCAAGTATAATTCGGTCCGTGTCCAAAGAGTTCAAAAGCTTCATCGAATGATGGTAGTTCACCACCCAACCAGGAGCCGCGATAGGTGTCCCGAGCATGGAAATAACGGCCAACTGTATCCATGCCTTCCTCGATATCAACTCCCTCGCTTCTTCGACTGTAAGAAGTGTTAGCTCTTGGTTTGCGTGTGTTACGACGAGGTCGACGGCCTGTTTTTCGCATTCCTCCGCAAGCGCGACAATTTCTTCAAAGTAGAGATGCGAAGTCTCGATGGCGACCTTAGAGTCAGAAGAAGCGACAGCTTCAACTATTTCTCTCGCTTCTTTCTTTAGCCTCCCGTTGTCGAGGACCGTGATTCCTGGGCCGAGGTTCGCCGCTCTTCTCGTGAGGTCCGAGTCGATGCTCGGCATCCAGATAACTTTGGTTTTCTGTTTGAAATCCCCCTTCAAAGCGGTCTTTACAGCCACAGGGTTTAACCCTCCAACTGCATAGTTAAGTGTCACCCCACCAAAAACCTCGACAGGCGTCAATCCCTTCTCCCTACACCATGCTTCAAGACATTCTTGAATGACTCGGGCAACAGGGCTGGTCATGTAGTAGTGGTCCTTGAAAACCAAGGCCCTCATCCCTGCAACCGAAGCCTCTCGAGAGGTTTCCAGCATGGACGGTCTGTGAGGCATCCATCCCGTAGGCCCTCCGTGAAGATGCATGTCAACCGCTCCTCTAAGAAAACTGTAGGCATCCGATTCACTGTAAGGCAGCATCTCCGGAAGCATGTATGGATAAGCTGGATGAGTTACCTTCTTCGCATCTTCCATGGAAAAGACTTTACCAATTTTCATGCGAGTAAAAGCTATTTGTATTATATAAGCAAGTCATTTAAACGTTGGAAGAACGTAGTCAGCGAACAACGTGAAAACCTGTTTCCAGTCCTCAGTCGAAGGCGGCCGTATGATGACTTTCTCAATTCCCAAACCTTCAAGCCGCCGAAGCTCATGAATAATGTCCTCCGGTGTACCGGCCAACGCAAGCTTTTTAGCGATGTCGTCTGGGATGAAAGATGCGTCACGAACAGCTTGTTCCCAAACGTCTGAATGGACCAAATCATATCTCGCGTAGTTCCGCCTAAATTTCTCGACCTCGTCCCAAAGCTCCTTGGTCGGGTTGACGCCTGTTTCCTCTATCATCCTCGGAAAATTTACCGCAAACCATGACACGCTCGGCTTGACTCTCGCGATTGCCCTTCGACGGTCTTCGTCAACCATGCAGAAACCACACCAAAACAGGTCCCTTTTATGTGGGTCTAACCCTGCTTCCACAGCACCCCGCCTAACATTATTCAAAGCCCAAGAAGTCAAAGCAGGGCCCACGTTAACGACAGCGCCGTCGCCGACTCGACCCGACAGCTGGAGAACTTTAGGACCCGTAGCTATGGTATAGACAGGCGGCCCGTCTCTCGCAAAGCCGATACCAAAATCATAAGACCCGAAAGAAAGTTTTTCACCCCTCATAAGCCTTTGTATCAGGTAAACCGACTTCTCAAACTCGGCCAAAGAGGCGGGATTCATCCCTATCCTTCTAACAGAACTGTCCCCAGTCCCCAAAACAAGAATCATCCTACCGCGAGATAACTCATGCAACGTCACGGCCGAGCAAGCGATAACAGTTGGATGACGCGTAATTACAGAGGTGGCAAGCGTCCCCATTTTGACCTTCGAAGTAACTTCGGAAACAACAGCCATGTTCACAAACGGGTCACGGTAAATCATCTGCGAGTCTGCGAAAAAGACAAAATCGAATCCCTTATCCTCAGCCTCTACAGAATACCGTAAATAGGTACGAGAGTCA
>JANWZT010000184.1 GCA_025054515.1 Candidatus Caldarchaeum sp. | reverse complement strand
AGACCTCGCGCCCTCTGAGCGTCCATTACCACTTTAAGTTCTTCGGCCATGACGGGTGTGAACCTTATCGCGGATACGAAGGCAAAAGTGTATTCATACGGGACTCGGAGTTGCTGTAGGGTCAACGCTATTTCGTCTGGTGTGGTCGTGAGGAAGAAGAGGGAGAAGGAGGACAAAAAGACCACGAGCCGCAGCGCGTATGCCAGCGCGTATCCTGCCGCAACGACCGCATCGGGCTCACGGCTGTACTGGCTGAAGAACGTGATAGCGAAAACTATCATGGCCAGGGGGGTGGCGCCCCTCAAAGTCTTGGCCCAAAGGCCGTGAACCTTCGCCGAAACGATGACAAAAGCCTCCAGCAGAAGAAGAGTCAATACGACAACGATATCAACGTAGATGACGGCCGTGGCCAAAATCATCGTCGAAGTAGCCAGTTTCACCCTTGGGTCCAGCCTGTGAACGAAGGTGTTTCCCGGCCTGAATCGAAGACCTTCGAAAAGGCTCATCTGTTTATCGCCTTGACTACTTTTTCGACGGCTTCGTCGACGTCGAGGACCCGGTAGTCTATGCCCAAATCCTCCACCCTTTTCAGCGCCGCCACCAATTGGGGTGGAAGGACAGAGGCCTTTTCGAGTGTGGGCAAGTCTGTTAATATTTCTTCGGAGCTGCCGTCGGCGATTATCCTACCTTTCGAAAGAAGTATTATCCGTGGTTTAAGCTCTGCGACGAATTCCACATCATGAGAGGCCAAAACAACTGTCCTCCCCTGCAGGTTTAGCAGCTTAACCATATGCCTCATTTTTTCCTTCTGAATGCTGTCCTGCCCAATCGTAGGCTCGTCGAGGCAGACGATTCGAGGCCCCCATGCGAGGATAATCGCCATCGCTAACCGCTTCTTCTCCCCGCCGCTGAGTAGGAAGGGAGATTGGTTTGCGTATGGCTCGAGCTCGAAAAATTTCAAAGCCCACTCCACCCTTTTCCTTATCTTTTCCTCGCTGTAGCCGAAATTCCGGAGCGCGAAAGCCACTTCATCAAAGACGGTTGACTCGAAAAACATGTCTTCGGCGTTTTGGAACACCAACCCCGCTTTTTGCGACAGCTCGGCGACCGAAGCTTTCGACGTTACGAGCCCTTCGACGATAACTCGGCCATGCGTCGGCTTCAGCAACCCGTTTATGTGTTTTAGGAAGGTGGTTTTCCCCGACCCGTTTTCGCCCATGAGTGCAACGATTTCGCTGGGCTGAAACTCTACCGAAACACCGTTTAACGCATGAACCTTCGAAGGATAGATGTAGTGGACATCTTCAAAAACGACCGACAAGCCTCCGCACCGCCTGGTCGAATTCTTCTGCGCTGAGACATAGCATGTTCCAATCCTTGACACGTGCTTTGAGTTTTCTGCTGAGGAGGGTAACCTTGGGTGTCGACACTCCGAAGGTATGCGCATCGAATTCTTCGAAGAATTTCCGGTGGTCGCCTTCGAAAATCAGTTTGCCATCGGCTATTACGACGATTCTATTGGCCTTCGCCGCGGCGAGGTCGACGCGGTGCTCGACGAGAAGAACTGTCAGCCCAAGTTTCCTCCGGATTTCGTCGATGTTGTTAAGAAGCGAAAGGCTTGAAACGGGGTCTAGATAGGATGTGGGCTCGTCGAGTATCAAAATTTTCGGTTTCATGGCCAAAACCGACGCAATCGCCACCCTTTGCTGCTGGCCGCCGGAAAGCTCAAAAGGCGACCTATCCCGGAGATCTTGCACGTTCAACATGGTCATGGCTTCCTCTATTCTCGAGATGATTTCGTCCCTCGGCAGGCCTAAATTTTCCAGAGGAAACGCTACGTCTGCTTCGACGGAAAGGGCGAAAAGCTGGTTCTGGGGATTCTGGAAAACCATGCCCACGATCTGGGACAGCAGGTAAGTCGGTGTTTTAGCGGCTTCATATCCGTCGACCACGACCTTTCCACTGTATTCGCCTTCGTAAAACTGTGGAATGAGGCCGTTGATGCATCTGCATAGTGTGGATTTACCGCCTCCGCTCGGCCCGACGACGAGAACGAAATCGCCTTTTTCGATGTCAAGATTTATGTTCGATAACGCGGGTTTCTCGCTTCCCGCATACCTGAATGAAAGCCCCCTTATTTCTATGAGCGACATCTTTCAACCTGCCAGCTCCACCATGTTGACGCCAAGAAGTAGTGAAAGGCCCTTTACGGCCTCCGTCAAAGCGGCTTCGACCCCAGTTTTGACTTTTATCCGAGCAGCTCCCGAATGGCCTCCACCGTCCCCTTCAAACCGGCTCAAAAGGTACTTTGTCAAATCTTCGCCCAAGGTAATTCCTGAATATTTTTGGAA
>JANWZT010000183.1 GCA_025054515.1 Candidatus Caldarchaeum sp. | reverse complement strand
TAAGTCGGGAGATAAAAATTTTTTAATGTTCTTGGCGCCAGCGTGTCGACGCTTCTACATTTGCTGCTGTCTCAGCCGAAAAGTAGTTAACTATCAATCAAGTCCTTTCTCAAAATCCCAACAGACGGGGAATCACATTCATTGCATCCACGAAATCGGGCTTCGCTTTATCAGAAAGCTCCGAAAGCTTTGACACCTCTTCCGGGGTGAGGACGATTTTTCCAGCGGCCGCGTTGATGGTCGCCTGCTCCCTGTTCTTCGCCCCCGCGATGGCGACGTTTTCATCTCTGGAAGTTATCCAGCTCAGAGCTATCTGGCCCGGCGTCGCTCCGTATTTCTCCGCGAGTTTTTTCAGCGCGTCAAATAGCGGTTGGGCCTTCGACAGGAACCTCCGGCCGAAGAGAGGGTTGATTTTCCGGATGATGTCTCTGGGGAGGTTTTGGGGGCCGTATCGGCCGGTCAAAACTCCTTGGGCCAGCGGGCTGTAAGCGAGTATAGTGATTTTTTCCTTGACGCAGTAGGGGTAAAGCTCTTTTTCGATTTCGCGTTGAATAAGGTTGTAGCGGACCTGGTTGGAAACGATGTCTTCAGATTTGAGAGCTTCGCGGGCTTTAACGAGTTGTTTTAGCGAGAAATTGCTGACGCCGATATGCATTATTTTCCCGTCTTTGACGAGCTTTTCCATGGCCTTCATCGTTTGGCTGATGGGTATCAACGGGTTCGGAAAATGAATTTGGTAAAGGTCGATGGTTCTGACCCCCAGCCTCTTCAAGCTTCTTTCACACGCCTTCAAAACTTCTCCATAGGAAAGATGATGTGGCGCGACCTTCGTCGCAACCAAAACATCGTCGCCGTATTCCTTCAAAGTTTTTCCGATAATCTGCTCTGAAACGCCCGCGCCGTAAACTTCCGCCGTGTCGATAACATTAACTCCCGCTTCCAAAGACGCAATGATGGCCTCAACACAATCTTTCTCCGAATAAGACTTGCCGTAGCCCCAAGAACCCGAACCAAACTGCCAAGTCCCAAGCCAAATGCAAGAAACCTTTAACCCAGTTTTTCCCAAAGAGATGTACTTCATCCGAAACGTGGTAAAAGCATGCTTATAAAAACCTAATACACCAACGCTATCTGGTGAAAATAGTACGGCTGGACTTAACGGAAAAGTCGGCTGAAAATTTTGAATTCGATGACTTCGAGCAAGGACTGTTGGGCGGGCGGATGCTGGGGCTAGGCCTAATCGCCCGGAACTCGTCGGTCCGAGACCCGCTCGACCCCGAAAGCCCTCTGGTGGTATGTGTGGGCAGTCTCGCCGGCACGGGCTTTCCACTCGGAAACAGGTTGACGATGGTTTTCCGGTCTCCTCAGACCGGGACGGTTGCTTGGGCTCAAACAGGCGGCTACGCAGCCTACGAGCTCGCCAGCCTCGGCATAAACGCGTTGTACATCACGGGAAGATGCGAAAAACTTTCGACAATCGTCATAAGCGAAAAGGGCATCTCTTTCGTGGACGCCGAGGCCTTTCGGGGATTTGGCGCTGTTGAAACATGTGCCGTCATGCGTATCGCGGCCGGGGACGCGCGGATACTTACCATCGGCCCCGCTGGAGAAAGGAGTTACCCCATCGCCACGGTCATCAACGACATGGGGAGGTCGAGCGGCGTGAGACATGGGGCTGGGGCTGTTTTCGGCTCGAAAAATATCAAGGCAATCGTCATCAAAACGTCGAAACGAGGTGGAGCCCGTCCCCGCAATCCCTTGGTTTTCGCTCAGTTGCTCAGAAGGCTGAAGACGAAGACTGAACAATCACCTCTCCTCAACATCGAAAAAGGCCTTCTCGCCGTATACGGGACAGCCATCGCGGCCGAAGCTCTCGCCCAAAACGACGCCATCCCCGTAAAAAACTACACATTCACAACTCTGGAAAACTATGAAAGGATAGGCGGCAAAACTCTTGCGAACACCGTCCTCGTCTCCCGTCTGACATGCTCGATGTGTCCCGTTTCCTGCCGTAGGGAAACAATCGGATACGGTGTGAGAGGTGAAGGCCCGGACTATGCTCAGATTTCCTCGCTCGGAACAAACTGCTACGTCTTGGATCACGAAAAAATCTCATACCTAAATTCGCTCTGCTACGACGCAGGAGTCGACCCGATCGAGATGGGAAACACTTTGGCGGTCTACGCTGACATGAGCGAAAAAGGATACACGGAAAAACCCCTCCGATGGGGAGATTTCAAAACCATGTCGGAGCTGGTGGAGAAAACCGCGAGAGGCGAGGACTTGGGCCAAGTTTTTGCACATGGAGCTGCCTACACCGCGAAATTCTTCGGCGACGAATATTTTGCGCCTTCCGTCAAGAACATCTCAATACAGAACAC
>JANWZT010000182.1 GCA_025054515.1 Candidatus Caldarchaeum sp. | reverse complement strand
ATAACCCAAATCTAAATCACCCACTTCATCATTCGAAACAGTTTAAACCAACCTCCGATATTTCATCAAATGGGCCGGGGTGGCCGAGCAGCGAGGCGGCGGCCTGCAGAGCCGCTCTACAGGGGTGCAAATCCCCTCCCCGGCTGTGGTTAAGGGGTGCCTTAGGCTGAATCCCGTTTCATGGGTTCAGCGTCTTGCATGCGTGTTTCCGCCGGCTGTTGCATTTCGTCGATAGGTCCCGCGTTAATCGGAACATCCATGAGGCGTTTGTCGTTGCTGCTGCAAGGATATTGGTTGTGGGTGTTGACTGGAGATGTGCGGCGGGTGAAGCCGTTGGGCTGTCCTTCATCAGCACAAGCCCTGTTTGCGGTGGTATTGTTATCTGTCCGCGGTAGGTGTTGCCGGCTCTGTCTCTGTACGCGCCGTCGAGGTTGTAGGTGAAGGTTCTGGTTTTTTCCGCTGTGTTGAGGAGGATGAGGCCGTTACTGTATCTCCTGATGAAGAGGGCGCCGTTGTTTTCGTCTCCTTCGACAACTTCAAGGCTTCCGAGTGGTTTTCCCAGCGGTAGGTAGAAGTCTTCGATGATGTATGATTTGTGGTAGTCGAGGCCCGAATCTCTTAAGGTGATGTAGGTGTTGGGTTTGTTGACGAGGTAGAAGGCCGCTATGACGAAGTTGATTTCCTGCCTTGCCTTTGCGGGCGTTTGTGATGGGTTTTCGTTCCACTGGACGATGTATTCCCGCGGGAGGTAGTCGATGAGGATGACTATTTTCTCGTCGGGATAGTTTTTGAGCGCTTGGAACATTCGGTAAAGATGTGAGGGGGCGAATGTTCTGTCGAATATTCGTGTAAAGTATTCGATTAATACGCCGTCGTAATCCAGCCTCTGAAGCGTTTCGAACTCGAGTTTTCCGTAGACTCCGATGTTGGCTGTGATTTTGCGAGTTGGCACAGGGTCGAGGAGGGCTGCTTTCATTCGTTGATGGAGGTTGAGCTGCACGTTGAACCTCGTCTCCCTGTCTCTATATTTTTCCGGCGGCTCGCCCTGCATGCCCCACAGGTAGTAGAAGTTGGCGAAGTTATCATGAAAGAGAACGGGGGAGAGAAGAGGGTTTCGGAAGCCCGCCAGCAGGTGGCGTTTTTCGATGCTTTTGATGGCAGCTTCTATCACGTCTTCACGGCCGATGTCGACAAGAAATTCGCAGTAACCCTCCCTCACGACATAATGGCCCCTGCCGTCCGTCCTGGGATATCTTGAAGGAGAAGAAGCGGAAAGCAGCCATTCCTCCTTGATTTTCTCGTATGGGGTGAACGGGACGAATTCGTAGACTGGTTTGTTTCCTTCCCAACGCCGGATGCAGGGTGGGTTGTTCGAATCGTTTCGCCAACTGTTGACGAGGGATGGGTCGTTGAAGTAGAGCAGGCTGACCAGCTGTGGTTTCAGGCCTTTCACGTAGACGTTGTGGTCATCTCCGCCGAGAAGCAGGTCAAATTTCTGAGCCAGCTCCATCTTATCAGTCATCCATAGCTCGTTGTGATGAGCAGCCAGCTTGAAGTTAATCCGGTCTTTCCCGATGAGCGGAAGCCTCTTCTCCGGCTCCGTTCTAACCATGAAGTTGTCCAGCCAGAAGGTTCCGGAACATGTTTTGACACATGTGAAATGTACGTCAACAACAAACCATTGGTAATTTTCCGGAACTACTGTAAGGTATGAAATTTTATTCCAAAAGGGTCTCGGCTCGCTTGTTTTAAGAACCTGATGAATTAGATGCCTTTCTACTCCGGTGCTTTCTTTGACGAAGAATCTGAGCACCACCGAAATTTCGATGTTTTCAACCACAGTGCTGGTCTTGTAGTAGAATGTGAAGACGATGGTGTCTCCGGGCCTTGGGTAGAAGGCTGCGTATGCTGGGTTTATGTTCTCGACTTTCCACGAGATTAGGGTTAGGGTTGTCGGCTCTCCCGGCTGGCTGCGTTTGATGACGATTTTCTGGCTGCCGGCTCCCGAAACAAAGTCTTCGAAGTCGATGGAAGGCTGTGCTTCGGCTCCGAGAGAACCTTGTGGATATGGTCTATAGTTCCAAGTGGGGTAGAAGAGGTCGGCGAACTCCGCCGGCCGTACGACTACGTTGACGGTGGCTGTCTCAAGCTCTCCAAGCCCGCCGAAGTAGTTGCTGATCGGTAATCCGTGAGGTGTTGTGCTCTCCACCAACGTGTTCGACGGTGCGCTGAAAAGGTTGCCGCGGAAGGCCTTCACCCTGTAGAGATAGGTTTTCTCTTTCTGCACGGCCCTGTCTGTGTAAGCTGCTGTGTTGGCCGGTGTTCTTGCGATGGCAGTGTATGACTTGCCGTCTTCGCTTCTTTCGACAACGAACCCTTCTTCGTCTGGTGAATTGTCCC
>JANWZT010000181.1 GCA_025054515.1 Candidatus Caldarchaeum sp. | reverse complement strand
TCAGGTAACCCGCCGAAAACCCACGTAACCAAATCGATGTCGTGGACTGCCGTGTCCTTAACAACGCCGACGTCCCCAACCCTCTCAGGCCAAGAGCCAATTCTCCTACCGAAGAAAAGCAACACATCACCAATTTCTCCTTCGTCGATGATTTTCTTTGCAAACTGGACGGCGGGGTTGAACCTTTCGATGAATCCGACCATTACACGCCTTTTTCTTTCCAACATTTTGTCGATAATCTGCACAGCTTCGGAAACCGTCGAAGCCATGGGCTTCTCAATAAGGACGTCACATCCGGCATCCAACATCTGGAGAGCTAATGAAGCGTGAGTCGTTGACGGCGTACATATGCTGACGGCGTCGGGCCGGGTTTTCTCAATCATCTCCATGCTGTCGGTGAAAAGATGCTCTACACCAAACCTTTTTCCAGCTCGTAAAGCACGGCTAAAATCTACGTCACAAACTCCCACCACCTCGACACCCGGTAGCTCCTTGAACACCCTAACATGATTCACGCCCCAAAACCCAGCCCCGACAACGGCAACCCTAACCAAAAACATTCACCGTCAAACCGCTAACACAAACCAGACATGTTCATACCTTCTGTGGAACTCCTTCAACAAATCCATACGAAGCGAATTCACCAGAACACCGTCAAACCCCGTGTAGGAATCGAAGTTTTCCCAAGTAATACTTTGGTCGCTCACGAAATGCAGCTTGACGTTTTTGCTTCTGATGTTCGCGGATATTTTGTTGAAGGCTGCTTCGGAATGGCTGACCACGAGAACGCGTAATTGTTTACGTGCCTTTTTAGCCAACTCTGATATCCGGGAGACCGCCTGTTTCTCTGTTTTTAACCCTGTTTTCGCGATTTTTCCAAACATGTTGGCGACCAGCGGCGGCATATTTTGGGATTTGAAATACTTTAGGACGTCGATGATTTCGGGATAGAGCAGAGCCGGGTCATTAATGCAGTTTGTCAAGATGCTGTGATGGCCTGAGTATATCGTCATCTCGACCAACGCCTCCACAAAGGCAGCTCGCGCGAAAATCTGCGAAATTGTGGCGGACTCGGCTGCGGCCAGCTCGTTGAATCGAACGTGGGACAATTTTGTCAACCCCGCCGGCGCCTGTGTGCCTTTTGTCCACACCGGCATGCATGAGTCAAAGAGAGATAGACCACCGACATATCCTTGTTCCTCGGGGTCAGCCATGCATCGTCTCGAAAAAGAATTCAGCAGTTTTTCTGCCTCGCCGACCTTAGTCAGACCAGACAACACCAAGGCCTTCGTAGCTTCGATTTTCTCTGTAACCAATTTGACGATGTTTTCAGCCGAGGCGTATTCGTCTTTTCCTTCTTTGACGGTGTTCACGTGCAGCCATGTTTCGTCCGCTTCGTTCAACGGCTCCGATACCACCCTAAACCTATCTTCTGCGCAGAGTTTGATGAACTCTAATTTGTTCACGCATCTGTGGGTGAGCTGGTCGTGGTTCGCGGCCTTCGTTTCAACGTAGGGGTTGGGGCTGTAAAAGTAGGTTTTGAACCCGGCGTTGGCGAGCTTGAGGGCGGCCGAAATTCCAGTTTCATCCGTTGATGCGAAGAAAATTTTCATTCCCTCTCTCCCTTCAACAGGATGCGGTAGAGCCAGAACTCCGTAAGCTTCTGCCACCCAACCACCCACCCCGCGAAAACAACGAAGCCAGCCACAGTTCTTGCGACGGAGCTGATGACTCCTCTATCCGATCCCTCGATTACCGGAAGAACTACAAATGCGATAAACGACGTGGCGATTAGGAAAAGGGCCCATACCAAAGTAAGCAGAACGACCAAGCTCAAAAAAGATTTTTTCAAAATCTCAACCCCCTTATCAAAACAAAATACGTGAAAAGCGAAAGAAAAGACGAATAGAGGCAAAGAATTGTCAACCTGCTAACCGCTTCTTTTTCCGTCAGTCGTTTTCCCGCAGTCACCAGTCGTAGCAAAGTGATCGGGGCCCTTTTGTCCGGGTTAGCTCCTATGAGAGACGAAGAGACTATCGTGGGCCTGACAGCCGCGGCCTTCCCGCTTCTCAACCCCCTCAAGGAATAAATGATGTGAAATTCATTCATTATCTGAGGCATCAAAGCAACAATCGCCACAACCTCCATCCTACCATAAACCGCGACAAAAGTTATCAAAGCACCCATATACAGGCTTCCTACGTTACCCGCAAAAGTTTTCGCCGGGTAGAAATTTTTGGTGAGGAACACTGTCAAGACAGCCGCCGACACCAAGCATACCATGAACACCTCGGGTTTGCTCTCGAGATATGATACTATTGTAAGCGGGAGAAGGGATGCGAGGCTTGTCAAAGCCATGGAGCCGTTGAGAACGTCGACGCTGTTGACTGCGTTACACACGACGGCGAAAGC
>JANWZT010000180.1 GCA_025054515.1 Candidatus Caldarchaeum sp. | reverse complement strand
GATACATTTCGGCGAGGACGGGCATACCATAACGTTCCGCTACACGTGTGAGGGCCCAGAGGATTTCGAGTTCTTTCTGCTGGTTTTCAGTTCCCATGGTTACGAAGAGCTTGACAGCGTCCACGCCCAGCTCAGAGGCCAGAGACACGCTTCTTTCCACGGTATCGGGAGACCTGTCGTGAACCGTCAGAATCCAAGCCAAACCTTTCTTCGCCAGCGACGGAGCATAGGCCTTCAATATCCCCAAAGTCGTCATCACCGCGTCAGCCCCACCATCTATCACTTCCGCAAGAACACGGCCCGCATCCTGCGAACCCTTGGTCGGGCCCATAAATGCGCCATGGTCGAAGGCAAAAATCAGAGTCCTGCCGTCTTCCCGAAATATCCTCGCCATCCTAACCTTTTTGCCCACAGCGATCATCACACAATAGATAACATCGCAGTATTTTTCCTAATTCCGTCAAGGAGTTATGATGACTTTAAACCCCTTCCGCTCCATGTGGATGTTGAACCCATCAACTATTTTCTCCAGCGGTAGCCTATGAGTTATGAGTTCTGTGACCTTTACCAAGCGGCTGTCCAACAGGTTTATCGCTGTTTTCAAATCTTTGCGGGTGCTGCTGAAGGAACCTGTGATTATGATTTCGCGGTAGTGGATGATGTTGGGGTCTATGTGGATTTCGGTTTGTGGATGTGTGGAGGCGAAGATGTTCAACGTCCCTCCCCTGCCGAGCAGTTTCAACCCCATCTCGATGGCCTCTCGGCTACCTATCGCGGTTATGACCGCGTCGAGTCCGTCGCCTTTCGAAAACTCTTCAACCCGTTTCACCGCGTCTTCTTCGGAGACGTTCACAACTTCATCTGCACCGAGTTTCTCAGCCATAGCAAGCCTTTCTTCGATAAGGTCGAAAGCAACGACTCTTCCCCCCTTAACTTAGCCAACTGGACGAACATCAATCCAATCTGGCCCACGCCCACGATTCCGACGAGGTCGCCGGGTTTGATGTCGCACTTCATGATTCCGTTGACGCAAGCAGCAAGAGGCTCCGTGAAAGCCGCCTCCTCAAAGCTGACGGTCTCAAATTTCATCATCCTCTCCGTGTAAGCGGCCACATGTTCCGCAAAACCGTAGTTTTTCGGCTTGAACCGTCGCGAGTTAGCGCAAAGATTGTCACGGCCGCTAATGCAGTATTTGCATACGTCGCATGACTTGTTTATCACCCCAGCGACCTTGTCCCCGGGTCTGAAATGGAAAACTTTGTCGCCTACTTTCTCCACGACGCCGGCGATTTCGTGGCCGGAAACACCAACCGCGGGTAGCGTGACCCAGACGTTTTCACCTTTGAAAACTCGGATGTCCACGGGACATATTCCACAGGCCTTGACCTTCACCAGCATCTGGTCATCTCCTATGACGGGGTCGTCGACTTCCTCAATTCTGACGTCGTCAACGCCGTACATGACGGCGGCTTTCATACAATTTAGAGGAAAAAGAATCTTCAATATATCTGTGGTTAATTGGCCACGCGTTAGCAGATATTAGTCAGCAGCGCTCTAAACAGACCGCTGAACCAATCATCCTGAACCAAGGCCCCAAAACCTGGTATGCCCTGGCTACTTTATCCAGTTGTAGCTCCGCCATTTCGGCGACGGGTATCCGCAGCTGGCGCATCGTCTTTTGGCTTTGTGGAAGGAGCGGCGGCCGCATCTTCTGCAGCGGATGTGCTGAGGTTTATTGAACTTTCCCATCGAAGGCGTGCCTTTGACCATCTTCTCCCCATCCTTCGTTCAACATCCATAATAAAACCGTTTCAGCTGACGAGAGAAAAAGGAAGGATGTGGTTTAGGGTTTTATGGCCTTCTTCACCTTTTCGACAACGTCTGGAGGGATTTTTTCGATGTTGTGGGCGTGTTTGGCGTGTGCGCCGAGTATCGTCATCAGCTCGTCGACGCTGGATGCGTTTTTCACCTCGAAAGAACAGTTGGGCATCACATCCCTACAGCTAAAACTCGGCACAAGCACTGTTATTTTTCATAACTTATAACGTTTGCTGAAGCCGTCAACTTTGGATTAACGCAGTTTTGTTTTCACATCTGGTTGGCTTCGCTTGATGGTTGCCTGCAGATGAATTACGGCGGTGATATCATGACGATGCTGTCTCCTCGGACGACGATTGTTCCAAGCTTGTTCTGGGTGTTTTCGTCGATGATTTCGTCGGTGTCTTCGAGGACGATGTTCATGTGCTGGTCGTATCCTTTCAGAAGGCCTCGGATAACTTTGCCGTTGCGTAGCCGCACGAGGACTTTGGAGCCGACGCTTTTCGAGAGGATTTTGAGGGAGACGTCCGCCGACAACTCGGATTACCTGCTCTGAAGCAGTTTATAAAAGTATTCACCTGCGTCCAACAACGCT
>JANWZT010000017.1 GCA_025054515.1 Candidatus Caldarchaeum sp. | reverse complement strand
GGGTCAGCAGCGTCGTCGTTTTATCAGGGAAGAAAGTCGTTGGTATCGTTACGGAAAAGGATTTCGTAAAGTTTTTCGCGCTCGGCGTTGAACCGGAAGCACCCGTCAAACAGTTCATGACACGCAACGTAATCGTCATCCGGGAAGACAGGTCTATAAACGACGCAAGAAACATCATGTTGTCGAACCAGATCAGACATCTCCCAGTGGTCAACGCCGACGGAGAACTGGTCGGCATGATAACCACTAGAGACATCATCGAATCCGTCGTTACTCTTATTTGATGGCTCAGATACCCCAGAGAACATCACCGCTCACGTTCGAGGATTCATCACAGCCATCTCGGAAGTGTTCGAGATAGAAATTTAGGTTTTGCCCTCAATGCGGTAGATTTTGTCCAAAATCCTCCTGTTCTCCTCCTTCATCTTCTCAACCTCCTCCCGTAAAGCCTTGTATTCGACGCCTCTTTCGAGGTTGTCCCTTATCCTTTTCACGACTTCCCGCGCTGTGCGACGCACCCTTTCGTTCAAGTCCTTTTCAGCCATTTTGTCCAGAATTTGTAGGAGACGGGGGTCCAGCAGCTCCCTCGCCGCAGCCACGACGGCATGGCGGACGCGTTCGCTGTCGTCTTCCGACAGTTTCTCCAATATTTCGTACACCTCTTTTTTGCCGGGGAACTTGGCCAGCGACACGGTAGCCGCAACTCTCACAGGCGTCGGATATTCCTGATTAACCCGCTCGACAACGAATTTGAATGCTTCGTCGAACCCGGTTTCCGCCAGACCTTGAACGGCACCCGAATGAATCACGTGGGCGTGTGAAGACGTCTTCGAAGCCTCAGTCAAAACAGGAAGGGCTTCGACGAGCTTTAACCTGCCCAAGCTGATGCAGGCTGACTGCCTTACGTAGTAGGACTCTGACGCGTTTTCGATAACTTTTACCAAAACGTCGAAAACTTCTTTGTCCTTTTCGAAAATTCCCATGGCCTCGACGATTCCCCTTCTTATCTTTGGATGATGCACGGACTTTTCGAGTCTAATCAACGCCTTCTTAGCGTCCTCGGACCCTATGTCGCCGAGAGCTTTCGCAGCTCTGTAAGAAACACCCCAAAACCTGTCCTGCCTAACAACTCTTTCCAAGACTTCAACAGCCCTTCTTCCTCCGGCTTTCGCCAACGATTCAACCATTTCCAACCGACAGACAACGTTTTCACATCGTTCAACCGCCTTCAAAAGCTCCTCCAAAGGCCTTTCCACCTCAACCACCCTCAGAAGCTTTAACTCCGGGTCGATGCAGACGTGACCGGGTCTCTCCTTGAGCGGAAGATAAAGCGTAACTTCACGTTCTTCCAGAGAAATTTTTTTCACCAAAGTTTCATCCGAAGTCGAAACACGGACCTCCAACTCCAACCCATAAGTTTCGGGAGAATCATCGCCTTGCACCTGCTTCAAGCTGATTTTCAACATCCGTGAGTCAGCGTCCCAGCTGTAAGCCGCCTTAATGGAGGGATGACCCGAGGAGTAGACCAGCTGTTCAAAGAGCTGTTCCAGCGGAATTCCGGAAACTTCTTCTAACGCTTTACGGAAGTCTTCAGTATCTGCGTTAGAAAACGAATGTCTCTTCAAGAACAGGTTAAGGGCTTTGCGGAAGTTTTCTTCGCCGACGATGTTAGACAAAGTGTGCAGGACCAGTCCGCCCTTCGGGTATGCGTGTCTGTCGAAAAGCTCTTCGGGATATTTGTAGACCCTATAGACTACCGGCCGTGAATATCTTCTTCTGTATTCGTCGAGGTAAGATTGGAGGTCGTTGTAGAGTTCGTAGAGAAATTCGTCGCGGCCTTTGTCGTGCCTTAAGTAGAGGTTTTCAAGATATGTTGCGAATGATTCGTTGAGCCAAATATGCGACCAGTCCCTGCATGTTACGAGGTCGCCGAACCACTGATGGGCGAGTTCGTGAGCGACGAGAGGGTCGCTTGAAAAATCCATGTGGGCGATGTCGTCGTGAAGCGTTAGGTCAGTGAGCGTCGTTGCAGTGGTGTTTTCCATACCGCCAACAACAAACTCGGGCACGCATACCTGACGGTAAGACTTGAACGGATATGGGAACATGAAATATTGGCTGAAAAACCGCATCATGTCGCCGGTCTTCGAGAAGGAATTCTTAACATACTGTTTCATACCGCGTGGAACATAATATTCGAGCTTGACACCGTCAAACATCTCCTCTTCCCTGTCGAACACTCCGGCCACGAAGCTGATGAGGTAGGATGTATGCGGCTTGTCCATCAACCAGTGCCAGACGTTTCTCCCATCGGGAGATTCCTCTTTCCTGACCAATTCTCCGTTGGAGACCACTTCGAGAGGTTTGGGTACGGTTACAACGAGCTCGGACGTGAATTTCATGTTGGGGTAGTCGTAGATGGGCATCCAGTTTCTGTGATATTCCGGTTCCCCGTGGCTCCAGATAGACGGAAATCCGTTACTTTTGGAGGACGGGATGAAATGGACGCCCGTGCGAGGCCAAACTCTGTACACTATCTTGACCGTGTTCTTGATTGTGGGGTTAAGTCGGACGTAGATGTTCTTGCCGTCGTAACTACTTTCAACCGCTCCCGATATCTCCAGCATCTCGAAATCAACTGCGTCGAGGGATGCTGATGTACAGCCGTCTGCAAAAGTTATGTATGCTTCGCCGTCGAGACGTTTGTCGTCAGGGTCTATGTTGATGAAAAGCTTGTAGTGGTCGATTTTGAACGATGGTTTTCGTGGGTAACGAGGTTTGTAGTCGGGGAAAACAAAGTCCCGTCCCGTTTTGATGTAGGGCTGGTGTGACATTAGCTGAATGTAGTTTTTTCGGGTTAAAAGTTTTAACCGAAAAGCATTCCCACTTTTGGGTTGTCTGACGAAGGAAAAGTCGCTGAAGTGGTGAAGAATTTTTTCGAAACGCGGTACGGTGAAGTCGAATACGAGATTTCACGAATTTACAAGAAGGGAAACATCATAGAGGTTTCGGGCAATTTTAAGGCATTTCGGGACAGCAGGATGAGACGGTTTACATTTTTAATCGACTCAAAAAGCTATTCGATCGTAGGGTTTGGGTTGAGGTAGATTGAGTGGCGCTGAAGAGGAGGCCGCCGGATTGATGGACAAGGTCGAGAAGCTGTATTCGCTGGTAAACCGTATCAGGTTTTATCGAGACGTGATGCTCGACGCTGAGGTAGAGAAGCTCTCCAAAGAAGCTGAACAGCTACGTAAAGAAATCAACCTCACCCCCGAGGAGGTCGAGAAGCTTGCGGACGAGCTCGATGAATATTACATCTCGGGGGCGTCGCCGCACGGTGATACCGACCCGCTTACGTACTGGACCCTCTGCGTAAAGGAAAGATCGTCTAAAAGATGATTCTGATGATTCGGTCGTCTTCGGCCACCGGTGTTCCCCTGCCGTCTCTGTTGCTCGTCAATAGGTAGAGGGCTCCGTCTGGTCCTTCAACCACATCCCTTAGCCTTCCGAACCTATCTTGGAAAAGCTTTTGCGCCGTCGCAACACTTTCTCCGTCGGCGCCGAAGACAACACGATGGAGGTGGCTGCCCCTCAGACAGGCGAAGAAGAATGAATTCCCGTAGTCGTTGTTGCGCCGGCCTGAATAGAAACAGCATCCTGATGGGGCCCAAGTTTCCGTGCCGCTGTGGTAGACGGGTTTTTTCATGCCCGGCCGTTCTTCGTCGCCGATGACAAAAGGCCATCCATAGTTTTTACCCGGCCGAATCAGATTCACCTCGTCGTGGGCCCTCCGCAGCCCCTCTCCGCTCGGGCCGTGGTCGGTCGAATAAAGGCGGCCGTTTTCCGGATGCCATGCGATGCCTTGGGGGTTACGCAGCCCGTAGGCGTAGACCGGGTTTTGGAATGGATTGTCGACGGGAATTTTTCCGTCTGTGGTGATGCGGAGGATTTTTCCGCCAAGTGAATCCGTCCGCTGGGAGAGGTTTGTGTCTCCCGCTTCACCGGTTGTGATGTAAAGGTGTTTGTCGGGCCCTATCTTTATCCGGCCTCCGTTATGTATTCGCCCGCCCGGAATTCTGCTGATTATTTCGACGACGTCGTCGAGTCCTCCCGACAGCTTCGCCCTCACCACCTTGTTGTAAATCATGCCTTGCTCGCTGTAGGTGTAGTATAGGAAAAGCATCTGGTTTTTGCCCGACGGGAGATGCTCGACACCGAGTAATCCACCTTCACCAACGGCGGTGACGTCAAGCTGCGCCACGTTTTCGACACGGCCGCTACTCAAGGAGAGAAGGTTGAGAGCTCCGTTTCTTTCAGTGAATACGGCTTCGTCGTTGTTTAGGAATGTCATCGACCACGGTACATTCAACTTCCGCGCCACCACCTCTACTTCCGGCTCAGAAGACGATATGGTTGTCTTTGGTTGAAGAAAGAACATATAGGCGGCAGCCGCTGTCGCAGCCGCACCCGCCAAACCCGTGAGAAATATCCTACGCGAAACCATGCCAGTATGGCGAAAAATTGTCTGTTAAGGTTATTCCGAATTCATCGGGCCCGGCGGGATTTGAACCCGCGGCCCCCGGGTTAAAAGCTTCACCGGACGACTGGAAAGACATCCAAGGCCGTTGTGTCCTTCGTTTCGTCCTCCGGTGCTCTGTCCTGGCTGAGCTACGGGCCCAACCGGGTTAGCTGCTGCTCTGTATTTAAATCCTTCAGCCGTTAACGAAAGTTCGTTAAGTTATTTAACTTCGGTTGTTTCGGATGATGCTG
Organism: Candidatus Caldarchaeum sp.; assembly: GCA_025054515.1. Lineage (GTDB taxonomy): Archaea > Thermoproteota > Nitrososphaeria_A > Caldarchaeales > Caldarchaeaceae > Caldarchaeum. Next base: position 9,122 of record JANWZT010000017.1, on the reverse strand, counting down.
TCTATGGTTTCGCTGCGCAGCGGCCTCGACGGCTTTGTTCCCTATTCATGGGAGATTTCGAGCCGTGAAATCGCTGAAAGATATGGCCTCCGCGTTGAAGATGTTGTGAGGATGGATTTGAACACGTCACCATATGTGCCGAAAAAATGGCTGAATATCCTCGCCAAGAAACTACCCAACATTTCCGTCAACCTCTACCCGGACACTTCATATCTTAGCTTCCGGCAAGCAGTCAGCGAATACACCGGCAGAGACGTCGACGAAATACTTGTCGGCAACGGTGGCGACGAATGCCTTATGATCGCTGCACAGGCTTTCCTCGAGAAAGGCCGGAAAGCGGTGATAAGCCACCCCACCTACTCCTATTTCCGCGTCTGCTCAGAAATCATGGGCGCACAAGTGGAGAAAGTTCCGAGAAAGCCCGACTACGGCGACGACGTTGAAGCCATCATCCAAGCCGCCGACAAAACAACGGGTTTGATTTTCCTCTGCAGCCCCAACAACCCGACGGGAAACCTCCTGAAAACCGAAGACATCAAAAAAATCGTCGAAAACGTCGAATGCCCCGTCGTCGTCGACGAAGCCTACTACGAATACAGCGGCCAAACATGCACCAACCTCGTTTCATCCTACCCAAACCTAATCGTTGTAAGAACTCTTTCCAAGGCTTTCTCTTTGGCCGGGGCCCGAGTAGGTTACAGCCTTGCGGCCAAAGAAACTATCACGACGCTCAACAAAGTTAGGCCTCCCAACAGCTTGAGCGTTATATCGCTGGAACTGGCTCAAACAGCTTTGAAAAACGCGAAACAAGTTAGGAAATGGGCTGCACAAGTCGTCTCCGAAAGAAAACGACTGGCGAAAAAATTATCCAAGTTCAACAACATCGAGGTCGTCGAATCTCAAGCCAACTTTCTTCTCATCAAACTTCACGATAGACAAGCAGAAGAAGTTCATCAAAAACTGATGAGCTACGGAATCGTCGTCCGAGACATTTCAGCCGTAATTCCCAACGCCTTGAGGATAACGGTCGCCACACCTCGGCAGAACAACCGGCTCATCCGCGTCTTAACGAAGATTTTCGAACGTGGTTAGCCCTGGGAGGGCTTTGAACCCTCGACCTGCCGCTTACGAGGCGGCCGCTCTAACCGGGCTGAGCTACCAGGGCCCCATGCTCGTCTTGGTTTTGTGAAATTTTATGTTTTCCCGTTAAAGGTAGCTTGTTTCGTGCAAAAATTCTAGGAATTTTCTGACTGCGGGGTTGTTTTGGTTGAGATAATATTTGACTGGCTTGAACGTTGTCTCCTTTGTCCAATCGTTTGTCATCAAGTCGCTGAGAATTTTTGATACTGTTGATGGGCTTATTCCGGTTGTTTTGGATATCTGGTATTTTGATATTGGCTGGGTTGTTGAAGCGAGTGTTTTGACCACTCTGATGTGTTGGTAGGTTTTGAGGGCTTTTTCGACGATGTGTTCGGGCCTTGGCAACGTCCATCATCCGTTTTTGAGCAGTTTTCCCAGAACTTCGATCAGCCTTCTCGCGTCGACCCGTAAAAGTTCGACGTTGCCGCCGTCGAGCATCCTAACGTATCCGAGCAGCGCCAACTGTTTGAGAGCCTTTTCAAACCCCGATCCCGGAAGACCGTGGATTTCACAGAACATTTCATAAGTTTTCCTCACCTCGGCAACCGCCGCCGAAGACGTGTTCATCCGAAGGACGGATTTAGCGACAGAAAGCAGAACAGCTTTCATCCTCTCCGGCAGTTCAGCCAGCTCCGCTACTGAAAAAGAATAACTTGACTCGGAGACGGCTCTTCTTACGTCGTCGATTTTGACCACGTCAAGGCCCCTGCTTTCTGCTATGTTACCCGCATAGAGAAGCAGGTCAAGAGCAAACCTCACGTCGCCGCTGTAGGGTGGTTCGGAAACTATCTCCGCAACAAATTCAAGGACGTCGTGAGAGACAGCTCCTTTTCGAAATGCTTCATCGGCTCTTTCGCTGATGATGTCAAATATCTGTTGCTTATTGTACGGCGGCAGGCTCACAACGTTCGCTCCGAGAGAGCTGATTTCGGGTCTGTCCAGCAGTTTGCCGTAGCTTTGGTCTCTGAAGACGAATACGACCGCGACGACGTTGATGGGCCTTGTGTCGGAGATTTCGTGGAGGCGGGTGAATTCGTAGATGATTGTTTCGCGGCCTTTTGACGCTGACACGTGGTAGTCAGCGTCGTCAAATGTGACGAATAATTTTTCCCGCGATTGTTTCAAAGACAGAAGGAGGTTTTCGAGTAGTTCTTCGGCGGAAAGCGACGGGCTGTAGGCCTCTGGGGATATGGTTTTGACGATGTGTCTGTAGATGCTTACTCTGCTGGTTGAAAACCTTCGGAGGTTGACGTAGAGGTGCTTCGTTTCTTTATGGGTTCGTTCGATTTCCCGGCCAACCATGAGGCAGAGAGTTGTCTTACCAGCTCCGACGCCGCCTATGATGACGGCTTTCGCGACAAAAGAGTCGGAACTCCTCTCCACTCCCGAGAGAATTAAGTTGGTAAGAAGTTGCTTTTCTTTTTCTCTGTGGATCAGCTTGTTTGGTAGATGTGACGAGCTTAGTTTCGCTCTGTCGACGAATACCGGCATCTGTCTGCCATTAACTACCGTCGCTCGGTTTAATGGTTTTTCCTCTTTCTACCTCAGGCCCGCTAATTTGAGGGCTTTTTCGCGGGGAACAGCGACGAGAGTTTCGGTCGCCAAATAGTCGGAAAACTGTAGCACAAACTGCATGTATGTATCGACGTCGGGTGCTTCGGCGACCAACAATCCATCATATTGGCCGAAAGTCCACAGCATTTCCCGCACTTTTACGGATGGGTTGGACTTGATTATCTGGTCTGTTTTTGAGACGTCGTCTTTGGTCAGCTTTCTCCGAAACTTAATCAGGGTTACGAAATCCATGAAAGAAGATGGCGACGGAGGTACTTATGTTTTTTAGGCTTATTATCTTGTCCCTTTCATTCTTTACATGCCCTACATTCCTCGTGATGAAAGGAAAGAACTGGAGCCGTTGGTTGCGGCTCTGATTGCTAAGCTAAGCGAAGGACCTGTTGAGAAGCTTGACGGAAAGCTGAACTACGTGATTACCCGGTTGATAGCCGGCCTCTATTCACCGAGTTACTTCAACTACAACAGAGCGTTGGGAGTCTTGTCAGCCGTATCGCACGAACTCTACCGTAGGAGAATCGCGCCCTACGAAGACGAAAAAATAAGGCAACACGGCGACGTCTACTAACTTTAAATGATTCAGCATATCTTGCGTGAACATGAAGACTGAAGTAGGATACGCCCTGAGTGGCGAGAAACTCCTTCAGTTTTTCCGAAAGATGCTGGAGTTGAGGATGTTCGAGGAGAAGGTTGAAAGGCTTTACCGTGAAGGAAAAATCGCTGGCCCCACGCATCTTTACATCGGTCAAGAGGCCGTTGCTGTTGGAGTGATAGAAGCCCTCGACCGAGACGACATCATAATTTCAACATACAGAGGACACGGACACGGGATCGCGCGAGGCGTTCCGATGAAGGCTGTCCTTGGCGAGATATTGGGAAGGGCTGTCGGCACCTGCAAAGGCCTCGGCGGTTCGATGCATGCGCCCATCAGCGTTGAAAAGAAAATTCTATTCGCGACAGCGATCGTTGGAAGCGGCATCCCTATAGCGGTGGGGGTCGCTCTGGGGTTTAAAAACCGCAACAGCAGGAATATCGCTGTAGCCTTCTTCGGCGATGGAGCGGTCAACACAGGAGCCTTCCACGAAGCACTCAACCTCGCGTCCGTATGGAGCCTACCCGTCCTCTTCGTCTGCGAAAACAACCTCTACGCTATGACGACGGCTTTCTCCAGGGTTTTTGCCGGAGAATCCATAGCATCTAGGGCCTCGTGTTATGGGATCAAGGCCTTCAGGGTTAACGGAAACGACGTTGTCGAAGTTTATCACAGAACGCTTGAAGCCACTAACCACATCCGTGAAGGAGGAGGGCCGGCTTTTTTGGAATGTTTAACCTATCGGCAGAAGGGCCATGGCGGATACGACCTTGGAACATGGTACAGGCCCCGCGAAGAACTCGATGAATGGTTGGCACGCGACCCAATAGAGCTCCTGTTCAACCGTCTTAAGCAAGACGGCCTAATCACCGAAGAGAGCAGAAAAATTATGGAACAGGAAATCGCTCAAGAACTGGACAAGGTCGCCGATGAGGTGCTTAACTCTCCGGTCGCTGACTTTGCGTCGTTGCAGAAATACGTTTACTCTTCGGAGGCGTGATGCCGGGTGTCTGTGCGTGAGCTGACCTATGTGGAAGCTTTGAATGAAGCTTTGAAGGAGGAGATGCGACGGGATGGTTCGGTGGTCGTTTTCGGCGAAGAAGTTGCTTTGTCGGGCGGAGTGTACAAGGTAACGAAAGACCTTCTCAAGGAGTTTGGGCCTTCGCGGGTGATGGACACACCGATATCAGAGATAGCCATCGTTGGTGCGGCCATCGGGGCGGCGCTCAACGGCCTCCGGCCTGTCGCCGAAATCATGTTCTTCGACTTCGCCGGAATCGCTTTCGACCAAATCGTCACACATGCTTCGAAAATACGGTTCACCTCCGGCGGCCAATTAAAGCTTCCCCTCGTGATAAGAACCCAATACAGCCTCGGCAGGTCCTACGGCAGTCAGCACACACAGTTTTTCGCCGCAAGCTTTCTTCAAGCACCGGGACTCAAAATCGTCCTCCCATCCACACCATACGACGCGAAGGGCCTTCTCAAATCAGCCATCCGCGACGACGACCCCGTTCTCTTCATCGAATCAGGAGCGCTCTACGTTAACAAAAACTACTACGGCTACAAGGGGGCCGTGCCGCAGGAAGAATATTTGATTCCGCTCGGGAAAGCAGATGTCAAGAGAAGAGGAGACGACGTAACGGTCGTGGCCGTTTCTCGAACAGTTTCCGAAGCAATCGCCGCATCCAAAACACTTGAACAAGAGGGAATCAACGCCGAAGTCGTCGACCTCCGAACCATCCAACCCATGGACTATGAGACGGTCGTTCAGTCGGTGCGGAAAACGAACCGGCTCGTCATAGCGGAAGACAGCGTCAAGACGGGCGGAATTTCCGCCGAAGTAGCGGCCTACGTCGCCGAATATGCATTAGATGCGCTGGAAGGCCCCATCATCCGCGTTAATTCGCCGCCGATGCCCGCCCCTCAGTCACAGCCTCTCGAGAAACAGTACATGGTTTCGGCGGAAAAAATCGTCGACGCCGTGAAAAAACTTGTGAAATAGTCATCTCTTCTGCATTTCCGCGATAACTTCGCCCACCTTGACCTCTTCGCCTTCTTTCCGCAGAATTTTCAACAGCTTTCCATCCACTTCCGAAGGAATTTCGACCGCGGCCTTCTCGGTCTCGACCACAACCACAACCTCACCCCGTTTTATATCATCCCCCTCCTTCTTCCTCCATTCGAGAATCTTGCCAGAATCCATCGCTACATCAATTCTTGGAAAGATGAATTCAACAACTTCAGTCATAGCGGCTGACGGTGTCGGCTGTTGATTCCTATATATAGATTTTTGGTTACGAAATTACACATCGTCTTCCGTCGTATTCGATTTTTTCGCAGAAGGTAAGTATCCAGCCCCTGTCGACGATGTCTCCCTGCATGGGTTTTTGGAAGGCGATGAATCCGAATGTCTGGGTTTTGACGACGATTTCGCGTGTGATGAACTCTTCTTCGAGAATGAACCTGTTTCCGTCCAAGTAACCTGTTCCGACAAGCCAACCCGGCGGTTCGTCCCCGAACATCTTCCAGTAGCTGATGCGTACGGCCTTCTGGCGTTGTCGAGCTTTTTCAGCGGCCTCGGGCGGGACGAGGACCGCTTCGTAAGTGTACGTGGGCATTTTCGGAAGCAACCATCCGTGGTTGCTTTTTAAGGTAATTAGAAGGGATAGCTGGTTTCCTGCATGCGTTTCGACGTGGTTGTCGTCGGCGGAGGCTCGACGGGAACAAGTATAGCGTATTATCTTTCAGCCAACGGCGCTGGCAGGGTCGCTCTGTTGGAAAGGAACTGGGTTGGATGGGGTCAGACCGGCAGGTCGACCGCCGTCGTCCGCCTTCACTACAGCACTCCCGAGATTACAAAAATGGCGCTTGAAAGCTGGCGTGTTCTCAAAGACATGGAAAAGCTGGTTGGAGGGCCTTCGGGTTTCACAGCCGTTGGGTTTATGATGTTCGTCGGGCCAGAGGATTATGATGGTCTGAGGAAGAACGTGGATATGCAGAGAAGCGTGGGAGTAAACAGCAGAATCCTTCAACCCGATGAGGTTCGCCAGATTCTCCCCTATGTGTCCTCAACCGGGATGGCGGCGGCCGCCTACGAACCCGAATCAGGCTACGCCGACCCAGTAGCCACGGCGCAGACTTTTTCGTCGGCCGCCGTGACCAACGGTGCGAAATTGTTTGAAAAATGTGAAGTCAAATCGGTTAAAGCAGATGGCAGAAGAGTTGAAAGGTTGGAAACCTCTTCGGGATATTTTGAGGCCGATGTCGTAGTCAACGCCACGGGTGTTTGGTGTAACGATTTTCTCGCAATGTTGGGTGCAGAGGTTCCAGTCGCCATCATGAAGGAGGAAATCGTTGTTTGGAAAAGGCCCGAAAATCTGCGGGGGCTTCATCCCGTCGTCGGCGACCTTCCAAACAACTTTTACATGCGGCCTTTCGCAGACCACCACACCTACATGGGCAGCATAAATCCCGACACCGAAAATCCAGGGAAAACCCCGTCGGCCTTCAACCTCGAAGAAAAAGTCGGCATCGACACCGCGGGCAGGTACGGCGACGCGGTTTCAAACAGGTTCCCCGACTTTGCCAAAGCCGAGTTCGCCGGCGGATGGGTTGGGCTTTACGACGTAACGCCCGACTGGCTTCCGGTGGTCGGTTTTTCGAGGCATTATGAAAACCTCTTCAACGCCGTTGGAATGAGCGGACATGGGTTCAAACTGGCTCCAGCCATAGGCATGCACTCCTCCAACATCATCCTCGGCAAAAAACAACACATCATAGAACCGTCCTTCCTCGACGAAAAAAGGTTCGTGGAAAAGAAACTCGCCGAAAAAACCTACCGGTACGGCGTCATTTCATAGGAGACCTATTTAAGAAACCACGAACAAGACAGAATCAGGCCCTGGTAGCTCAGCCTGGTGGAGCGACCGCTTGGTAAGCGGTAGAGCCTCGTAGTCTCGGGGCGCCGAAGTCCGGGGTTCAAAGCCCCGCCAGGGCTATCCCAAATCCACGGGGATGAACCTTCGCGATGCAGATACCCGTCGTGTTGGAGGTTTGCCGACGATGTGAACCCTGTATCCGCATTTCGGGCAGCGGTTGTCTTTGACGAGTTTCCATTCTACGATGTCGAAGCCGTGTCTTTCAACGACCATTTCACCGCATCCCGGGCAGTAGGTGTTTTCAAGCGGATGTCCGGGAACGTTGCCGACATAAACGTATAGCAGGCCAATTTCTTTGGCTATCCGACAGTGCTGTTCCAAAGTTTCGACAGGTGTCCAAGGCAGATGGAGGAGCTTATAGTCGGGGTGAAATCGGAGGAAATGTATGGGAGTTTCGGGTCCGAGGTTTTCGTAAACCCATCGGCATAGGTGGCGGGCTGCTTCGAGGTTGTCGCCGATTTCTGGCACTATGAGGTCTGTTATCTCGATGTGGATTTTGGTGCGTCTTTTCATCTCGAGAAGCGTTTCGAAGACCGGGTCGGCACTGGGTATTCCGATGAATTTTTGGACAAACTCTTTTTCGCCGCTTCCTTTGAAGTCAACGGTGGCGCAGTCGAGGAATTCCGAAGCCATCGACACCGCGTCAGGAGTCCAGAAACCATTGGTTACGAAGATATTGATGAGGCCTTTTCTCTTTGCCACTATTCCTATGTCGTGGGCGTATTCCATGAAGATGGAGGGCTCGTTGTATGTGTAGGCTATGCCGTCGCTTCCGTATCTGAGGGCGAGGTCTACGACGTGTTCGGGAGATGCTTCCGTTCCTTCGACCTTTCTCCTCTGGCTGATGTCGAAGTTCTGGCAGTAGGCGCAAAGCCAGTTACAGCCGGTTGTAGCTATGCTGAAGATTTTAGTGCCGGGCATGTAGTGGGTTACGGGCTTCTTTTCGATTGGGTCAACGTGGCCCGTGATAACTCTGCCGTAAACAAGCAGCCGCAAGTTGCCGCCGAAAACGCCTCGAACGCCGCAAAGGCCTATCTGCCCCTCCCGTAGCCTGCAGTATCTGGCGCATGCGGTGCAGACTATCCTGCCGTCAATGAGCCTTCTGGCTAAAACAGCTTCCCGCCCAAGAGTCTTGGCTTCCACTCTGATGTAGTTTGGTCGGACGGTGTATTAAGCTCTTCGCATGTTAGCTATTTTCCGAGAGGTATCAACGGCTTGGAATGGAATAGACGGTTGTGCTCCTTCATCATACATCTGTTCCAGACGACGACCACACCCTTTGATTTGAGAAGTTCCGCTGCCTCCCTGTTATATATTCCCTCCTGCATCCAAAACACTTTAGGGCTTATTTTCGCAGCCGCAACAGCTACTTCGTAAACGGCTTCGCTGGGTCTGAAGACGTCCACGATTTCCACGGGCTGCGGAACTTCTTCCAGCGACTTGTAGGGCTTCTGCCCAAAAATTTCGTCCGCGAACGGATTGACCGGAAAAACTTCGTATCCTTGCCTCATGAGAAATCTTGGAACGTAGTTCGCCGGCTTCGTGTGCTCCCGTGAAGCTCCGACGACGGCGATTTTCTTGTACTTCGTCAGAATTTCGCGAATCACCTCGTCCGATAACCCATCAAAAACTTTCCGCCCCTAACAAATTTTTGAACCTATTTATCATAGGTTTGTCCCGCAGATTACGTAATGCCGGACAGAGAATTCAGAATTGTCCACATCTCGGACACTCATATCTCGAAATACGGGATGTTTCTTCCAGACATGCTGGACGGCTGTATCCGTTTGGTCAACGGCCTCGACCCTCAGCCGGATGTGATGATTCACACCGGCGACCTGACCGACCACGGTATTTTGATGGACTATGAGATGGCA
>JANWZT010000179.1 GCA_025054515.1 Candidatus Caldarchaeum sp. | reverse complement strand
GGTGGCGACGAGACCCATCTCAACATCCGCCGGAAGTTTTTCAGCTTCGTAGGCCAATGCCGCCACTTCTTCGAAAGATAAACTCCGTTCAGGAGCTTCCTTGACGAAAAACCTGCCCTGCCTGATTTCAACGTCTTCGGGCCTGCATTCAAGTTGATGGGCCGCGATGGCCAACATTTTTGAGCGTATCTGCTCGGTGGCCTTGAGAACAGCGATTCCGCCGGCCGTCAACGTCCAGCTCCCGGCCGTTCCCCAGCCGTAGGGAATGGATAGCGTGTCGCCGTGAATCACCTGCACATCGTCGGTGGAAACGCCTAAAGAATCTGCGACAATCTGGGCAAACGCCGTCTCCTCACCCTGTCCATGCGGAGATGTGCTGGTGAAGACGAGAATTCTTCCGCTCGGTTCAACTCTGACCGATGCACTTTGGTAGGAGAAATTGCAGACCTCGACGAAAGTCGACAACCCGATACCGAGAAAACGACCCTGTCCCCGGAGCTTCTCCTGCTCCCTGCGAAGCTCTTCATAACGCATCGACTGCAGCAACTTTTCCAAAGCCCGGTCATAATCGCCCGAGTCATATTCAAATTTGGTAAGAGTTTTGTAGGGAAATTCATCCGCTTGGATGAAATTGACTTTCCTGATTTGGGCTGGGTCGATGTCGAGTTTTCGAGCTACGAGGTCGACCGTCCTTTCGATGATGTAGGATGCTTCGGGTCTTCCCGCGCCTCTGTAGGCGTCGGTCGCCATCTTGTTGGTGTAGACGCCGATGACTTCGAGGTCAAGGCCTTTCAGCTTGTAGCAGCCTTGAATCATCCGGGCGGCCATAACCGGTTTGTCTTGAGTATAGACGTGGTTGTAGGCACCCAAGTCGGCGACGATTTTCAGCTTCAAAGCAAGAATTCTTCCGTCGCGTTTGACCGCCGCGGTAACGTATGCTACCATGTCTCTTCCGTGGGTTGTCGCGGAAAGGTTTTCGTTTCGGTCTTCGACCCATTTGACCGGGCGGCCGAGCTTAATGGCGAGGAAGGGGATGATTACTTCTTCGGGATAATGGTTGAGCTTGGAGCCGAAGCCGCCTCCTACCTCCGGCGCGATTACCCTTATCCGGTTTTCGGGAATTTTGAGGGACTGTGATATCCACGTGCGGAGACGGTGGGGGAACTGCGTCGAAGACCAGACGGTCAAAAGCCTCGTGTAGCCGTCAAACGTGGCCACGACTCCACGGGGCTCCATGGCCGAAGGAGCAAGCCTCTGAATTTTGAAACGGCCTTCAACAATTTCGTCTGCCTGACTGAAAAGGTCCTCTACGTCACCGTAATACCGTTTCCAACGAAAGCAAAGGTTGTCTTCAAGGTTGCCGTGAACTTTTGCGGCGGTTTTGGATAAAGCTTCTTCGGGGTTTACGACGGCTGGTAAAGGCTCGTATTCGACTTCGACGAGGTCGAGGGCGTCGTAGGCTGTGTAAAGGTCGTCGGCCACGACAACCGCCACCGGCTCACCGACGAACTTCACCTCGTCAACAGCCATGGGAAAATGTTCCACGAACCTCTTCTCATCATAAATCGATTCGACGACCAACGGGCCCACGAACGGCTTCAGATCCTTTCCAGTCATCGCGGTAACGACGCCTCGATGAGAAATGGCCCGTCTCACATCGATTTTCTTGATTTTGGCGTGCGGATGCGGGCTTCGTAGAAAAACTGCGTATAGCATTCCCGGAAGCTTCAAGTCGCCGACAAAAAGTGATTCGCCCTTCAGCAGCCGTGGATCTTCTTTCCGCTTGACCGACGCTCCCACGTATTTAGCCATTGATTGATTGATGGGGCATCGAATATAAAAAAGCTACGATATCAAACGAGGAAGTAACATGACATGATACAGTAACTTTGACCATAGACGAAACGAGGTGTGATGTTGAAGGCACGCCTCGGTACTTCATGGCGCAAAAGAGGTGCTGAGGCCGACTAATGTATTGCACGCTGCGGAGAAAATTAACTCGATTTTTTTCGCAGCTGGTCTTCATCATCCTCCGCGATAGAAAACCATTCAATCATCATTCACAGCCCTTATAAATATAGGCTTTTGAGGAAAATGGGCCGGGAGAGACTTGAACTCTCGACCTCCGCCGTGTGAGGGCGGCGTCCTACCAGGCTAGACCACCGGCCCTGCTGTATTTGGTTTACGATAACGTTTAAGTCTTGCCTTGGATTCGTCTTTATTATGGTTGTTTCCCTGACGGAGATCGCCATCATCGCCGCGATCATTTTAATCGCCATCTATGTTTTGCCGGGGAAGCTGCCGAAGTTGGCGAAGTCTTTGGGTGAGGCGAAGCGGGAGTTTGAGAAGGCTTCGAAGCGTGAAGATATTTTATCGAGGGCCCGTGACTTAGGGATTGACGTGACGGGCAAAACGCTGGA
>JANWZT010000178.1 GCA_025054515.1 Candidatus Caldarchaeum sp. | reverse complement strand
TGCAGCCAGCTGCTCTACATCAATTCCGCTCTCCTTAGGAACTCTGACGAGCGCGACTGTGCCGAGGAATTTGACGGTCGCTTTCTCCAACCTACGTGAGAAATCCACCCGCCACGGTTTAAGGCTTATTAATCGAATCCTATGAGGATACGCCGTGAGCACGGAAGCCAAGAAAAAGCCAGAGAAGAAGGCGCAGGAAAAGAAGGAAGAGGCTGTCGAGAGAGGCGTCCTCGGTGTCGTCGGCCCTTCGATGGACGACGTCAAAGAATACGTTAAAACGGTAAAGGTTTTAACGCCGTCGAGTTTGGCGGAGAGGTTTAAGGTGAGGGTTTCTGTTGCGAAAGCAGTTTTGAAGGAGTTAGCGGCTAAGGGGATAGTGAAAGAGGTCATAGGCACTAATAGGATACGAATTTATGCTCCGCTGTCGGCTCCAGCCCCTACCGAGCAGAAGACCGTCCAAATCGAGGCCAAACCCAAAAAAGCTAAGAAATCTTCGAAACAATCCGCATCCGCGCCCCAGGCCGAGCCTTCATAAACTCTCTGAAACCTTCTCCCACAGAACCTACCTTAATGGTCTGGCTTCTCGGAACATGCTCGACTAAAGCCACCCCAACTGCTTTTCCGGGAGACCAGTAGAACAAATCTCCCGCCGAGAGCTTGGACGATGATTTTTCCACACCCCTCGACATTTCCGTTATCATGTAGACCGCCGTTTCCCATCTCGCGACATATCCCTCCAAAGGTAGTCTTTTGATGATTTCATCTACGGTGAGCGGGGCCGCAAACCGGTGCAGCTCTCCTTCAACCGACGACAGACCCTCTACGTGAACGACGACAGGAATTCTGGCGGCTTTCATTCGCCGAACAGCTCTAAAGCACCGACGTAGTTGGCGATAATGGTCATCAAATCAGTCCCGCGAATTCTGCCAATCCCCCCTTTCGCGCAGCTGATTTCGTCGAAATATTTCACGTCGTCGCCTCTGACTTGTGGGCCGTAAATCAAGACTGGAACCGGGTCTCCTCTATGGTCGCCTATTTCGGAAGGTGTTGAATGGTCTCCGGTTACGGCGATGTGTGTGTCTGGAGGAAGCGATTCGTACATCTTCTCAAGAACTGCGTCAATTTTCCGTATCATCTCGGCCTTGTCCCGAGGTTTTTTGTCGTGGCTTAGGGTGTCTGTTGCCTTGATGTGCAGGAGGACGAAGTCGTGGCGTTTGAGTGATTCGACGACTGCGGCGGCTTTGTTGTTGAGGTTTGTGTTGACGGTGCCCGTCGCGCCTTCTACGTTGACCACTTCAAACCCAGCTGCTCGGCAGACACCTTTGTAGAGGGCTCCACCGGCCACAACAGCCGCCGACAGCCCATATTTTTCGCGGAAGCTGGGAAGATTCGGCAGCCTTCCCGCCCCACGCGTCAATATGTAGTTGGCCGGCGGCAGCCCGTTTTGTTTTCTTTTCAAGTTGACTGGATGGTTTTCGAGGATTTGACGGGTTTTTTCGAGATATTGTTGGAGGAGCTGTGCGGTGCGGTTTGCTTCGGTTGATTCATCGAGAGGCTTCGGCTTGAGAACCTTAGTTTCTCTCCCGTGCGGATCTACGTTGGAAACTTTGTGTGAAAGACCGTCGCCGCGCATGATCAAAACACCTCGGTGTTCTACGGTGTGTTTGAAGATTATCTCGACGCCGTCGAAGTGCATCGGCGGGATGGCCTCCGCGAGGACGCGGCTTTCCTCCGATGAAATTCGCCCCGCCCTTCTATCTAACACGGCACCGTCAGCGGAAACAGTCGCGAAGTTACAACGGAAGGCCACGTCTGTGTCGGTCAAGGTCAACCCCGCCCCCAAGGCTTCGAAAGGCCCCCGACCCGTGTACCATTTGAATGGGTCGTATCCAAGAAGCGCAAGATGGCCTGTGTCGCTTCCGTTCGGCAGACCCGGAGCCACCACGTCAATCAGACCCGTCTCGCCCATGGCCGCGAGACGGTCAAGGAACGGGCTCCGCGCCGCTTGAAGAGGAGTCATCCAGTTAAGCGACCTGCATCTTCTGTCTCCTAACCCGTCCAAAACGACCAAAACAGCTTTCATGTAATCTCGTGGCGGAGCCGGTGCTATTAGTTTTTATAAACCGCCGGCCCGCATGTTTCTGGGTTGAGCAACATTCGGTACAACGAAATCGAAGACCTTCCCGGCGTCTCTAAGCTGGTTGCGGAAAAGCTTCGAGAAAACGGGTATTCGACCGTTGAATCGATTGCAACCGCCACAGTGGCTGAACTTGTCTCCCTCGGGCTTGATGAGAAACATGCTTTGGAGGTCATAAGCGCGGCCCGTGAAGGGATTGAAGTTTCGTGGGTGACGGCGAAAGATTTGGCCGAGATTAAGACTTCGATAGGCAGGATAACGACGGGCAGTAGTAGGCTGGACGCTCTAATAGGC
>JANWZT010000177.1 GCA_025054515.1 Candidatus Caldarchaeum sp. | reverse complement strand
AGTAGCTGTTCGGTGCGTTTTGAGGCCGAGCAGAGGAGATCGTCCCAACCTTAACTGATGGTTTTCACGCTAAGCATGTCTCGGCCGGTTCTTCTCGCCTTTACTCCCTTAAGGTCTGGAACAATCCTCTCCTCTCTCCAACCACACCATCCTGTGCAGCCGGCGGTTGATGATGTTTTCCGACTCCGTGTGAACGCACCGAGAACACGGCGCCGGGCTCGGCTACTCCGCTTCACGGCTTTCATCAACCGCCTGCGGCCGGCTCTTTCGACGGCTTAGTGTACAGGTTGGCGGGGATGGATATAAGGAGATGAGGTAGGGGACTCTTAAAAGGCAACTTCTACCGGTTCCTTATAATTTTTGATGTCAAATGATTGACACCGGCGTGGTTTTCGGAGTCAGAAAAAGTTAGTTTATTTAGCTGTCGGTGGGATAAAGAGATTTATTAGGCTAGTCTATATGTTTATCAGGGTTTCTTGAGGTTCTGGGTTGTTTTTAATGCCGATGAACCGGTCAGACTTCCTCAAGACTACCGCTATTTCATCCAGTCTATGATCTACGGTCTTCTGTCGGATGTTTTCCGAAGTTTTTTACATGATGAAGGTTTTGCTGTTGGGAAAAGGAGAATGAAGTTGTTCACCTTCTCGAAATTATTTGGAAAACACGTGAGGGAGGGGCCTTGGATAGTTTTCTCGCCGCCCGTTAAACTCTGCGTGAGCTCACCCGTTGAACAGTTTGTTAAGGACGTGGCTAATGGCATCCTGCAAAAGGGAACTGTGAATCTGGTGGGCAACGAGCTTCATATAACTTCATTACAATTTCCCGAAAAACCTAGCCTCGGAACAAAGGCTGTTTTCAAAACACTATCGCCTATTACCGTTTATTCAACGCTGACTACTGCTGACGGCAAGAAAAAGACGTATTATTATTCTCCGTTTGAAGAAGAGTTTAATGAGCTCATCAGCAAAAATCTTCTCAAAAAGGCTGCCCTGCTTAACGGTGAACAACCTCAAGGATACGTGAACATTAGACCAGTGGACGGTGTAAAACCACGCGAAGAAGTTTCGTTCTTCAAAGATACTGTTGTTAAGGGATGGGCCGGAGTCTTTTTATGCGAGGGAACTCCCCAGCTCATCGAAGCTGGATATGAGGCCGGCTTTGGAAGCAAAAACTCACAGGGATACGGTTTAGTTGAGGTGATGAACGATGATAGATTCTTTGATTAAGCTTGGTCAAGAACTGTTGGCTGAGGAAGAAAAGCAACTCGGCGACAAGAAGGAAGCACTTATCCGGTTATTGGTAGACAAAAGCCTACTATTCAAACAGCAGGCCGAGCAGACCAGAGGAGGTAAAGATAAGAAAACAAAAAAACCAAGAGAATTAACTTTAGCCAGAATAATTTTAGACCCGAAAACAAAATCCGCCAAAATCGACGATAAATGGCGACGCCAGATAACTCAATCCACTTTGCAGGAGTACAGATATGTTTTCGAATACATGCATATGACAAGGGGACGACCAAGACTTACATTCAAAGATGTGAAGAGCCTCAACCCTGAAGCAGACAGGGATGAACCCAAATCCGGTATTGACGGGCTACTACAAAGAATCGACGAGCTCGAAAGGATGGGTAGGGTCTCAGATAGTATGAAAGAACTTAGGAGTCTGTTAACCCCTTTTTACGGAAAAAATTTCGACGTGAAAAACGGAGAAGCGGACTTATTTACCGTAGTCGTCGATGACGGAAAATCGTTGATAGAATTGGCAAAAACCAAAGGATACAGGGATTTTCTTTATGCAGATATCAGACTCGAACACCAGCTCGCATCGGGAGTTTGTTCGGCCTGTCAGGAGAAAACAGACGTGGTTCCAGACCCGGACTTCCCGCGAGGCAGCCTCCTTAAAATGTACATCACGGACCAACCGGGTTTTATCAGCAACATTCCATCTGACAACGCAAAGAAGACGAAGGCGCTTTTGAAAAATTTCCCCCTATGTCCAAATTGTCTGACGCATCTTCTGATTGGACACCAGTTTATTATCACAACCAGTTCGCTGTCAAGCAGTATTTATGAAAACAAATTAAAAGCCTTTGTAATCCCCTATTCGAGAATTCGCGCTAAGAGAATAAAGGAATGGCTGAGTCTTTACGAGGCCAGATGGGTGTTCGAGGCTGTGACAAAGATTGAGAGAGATTTAGAAGAATGGGATGAGCAAAACTATTACATAACAATAATTTTCGGCAGCGGTGAACGAGCTAACTTCAGATTTTACGGAGCAATAAGAGAGGTGCCCCTAACCAGACTTAGCCTATACGAAAGGGAAATCAGACAACTCAAAAGCGAACTAGCGAATTGTTTAGCGTTGGAACAGATCGAAAGTTTCCCAAAGTTGGACATGGGTAGCCTAGGTAATCTTATTCCTCTAAGGACGGCAGTAAATAGAGTAGTG
>JANWZT010000176.1 GCA_025054515.1 Candidatus Caldarchaeum sp. | reverse complement strand
GTTGCGAAGCCAAAAATTCGCTTCATCACGCAAAATAATTTGTTGGGCACGGGTGCGGCCCTGATGGAATGCAGGGATTATTTGGCGGAGGAGGAGTTTTTTGCGGTCGTCTACGGGGACGTGGCCATTTCCGCCGACGTTGTCCAGAGCTTGCTTAACATGCTGGAAGAAGGAGGATACGACGGTGTTCTCGCGGCCGTCGAAACCGGAGAAACTGGTCGATACGGGGTTTTGGAAGCCGAAGGAAACCGCTTGGTCAGAGTGAGCGAAAAGGAAAACAAGCAAGGCCC
The DNA here is from genome assembly GCA_025054515.1 of Candidatus Caldarchaeum sp. Taxonomy (GTDB): domain Archaea; phylum Thermoproteota; class Nitrososphaeria_A; order Caldarchaeales; family Caldarchaeaceae; genus Caldarchaeum. Next base: position 2,193 of record JANWZT010000176.1, on the reverse strand, counting down.
TGTCAACGCTGGCATTTACATCCTTCATCGGAAAATTTTCGACGTGTTCGACCGCGTGGGGTTGTCGCCACGTGGAGAAATCGAGTTGACAGACGCCTTGAATAAGTTTGTCTCAGAAGGGGGGGTGATTGGAGTCGGCTTTTTCGGCGGCGGATGGTGGTTCGACATCGGCAACCCTTCAGACTACCTGAAAGCAAACCTCGTCTACTTATCGCGGCTGTACGGCCGTTCGATTGATTTCGAAGGTGAAGTAAACGTCGGCTCTGGAACCAAGTTCAAGGGCCCCGTCTTCATCGGAAACAAAGTTTCTTTCGGTAGGAACTGTATCGTCGAAGGCCCGGCGATGATCTGTAGAGAGACGGTTGTTGACGACGGAACGGTTCTTAGAAATTCAGTTGTTCTGGAAAATTGTTACGTGGGTAAACATTCTAATATAAGGGACGCGGTCATATGCGAAGAAAGCGTTTTCCTCGAAGGGCTTGAAATCGTTTCAGACCGCTTCCCCGCCTATGTTTCCGACCCCGGGTTCAGGGCGGAGAAAAGGCTCAAGGTTCTTTAGGACAGACCGTGCCAGAATCTTAGCGAGCCGAACTGGCTCCGGATAGCGGCCGTCCACCAAAAACCTGTCCAAAACCTTCTTCGCCTCTTCGACCTCCAACCCCAAGCACCGGACAAACACTTTGTAACCTGTTTTCAGCAGAATTTCCGTTCTTTCACCGTTGGATTGATGAATGGCCAAACGCCTTTCCCAATCATCCGGAAACCTCTTTCTGAAAACGTCGTCCAAACCCTTTGAATCGCGGTAGCTGAGGCAGATTAGCGGGATGTTCATGGTTTCATAAAGTCTGTTGAGGTCGACTACGTTGAACCAGCTGATCACGCTTCCGCTGAGCATAACCACGTTGATATCCTCTCTATCCAGCCTCTGCCACATGGCGATCATACTGTCTGTCGAATCCAACCCTCCGACCGTACACGTCGAAAATCCAAACCCGTCCACCAGCATGTCGGACCTCATAACGACACCGGCCAAAATCGCCCGTGAACCGACGTGTTTACGAAAACTTTCAGAAATGCCTAAAGCCCTAATGCCTTTCTTCCCAACACGTAATTTAGTCGGCAAGGGCTTTCACGACCGACGTCCAAGCAAGGGCTACGTTGTTGGGGTTGTAACCGCCTCCACCCATGGCCAATATCCTACCGCCGCATTTTCCTTCAGCAATCCTACGCAGTGCTGATGCGGCGTAGGCGTGGGCTTTCTGCGAATACTGGAGGTTCGTCAACGGGTCTCCCATGAGCCCATCCGCCCCACATTGGAGCAGAACGAAATCGAATTGGAATTTTTCTAGAAATGCTTCAACTTCTTGGAACGCTTTGATGAATTCATCGTCGCCCGAATACGGGAGCAGCGGTATGTTGAGCTTGGTGCCTTTGGCTTCGCCTTCGCCGGTTTCGTTCCTGAACCCTGTTCCGGGATAAAGCGTCCGACCGTCTTGATGGATGTCGGCGAAAATCACCCTCTTTTCCCGGTAGAAATCGTAACAGACGCCGTCTCCATGATGCGCGTCGATGTCGACGTAGGCCACGTTTTCAAGGCCTTCTTTCCGCAAAAGATATTCGATGGCGACGCCCGCGTCGTTAAATATGCAAAACCCACCCGCCCGGTCACGTCGTGCATGATGAAGGCCGCCCATTGGAGTAAACGCCGCCGAAAATTCGCCGGTTAATATTTTTCTAAGCAGTTTGAGTGTCGTTCCCACCACGTAGGAAGCGGCTTCGAAACATCCCGGAAAAGCCGGTGTATCACCATAGTCGAGATATCCGCGTCCCGTTCTGCATTTCTCTATTACAAAATCAACGTATTCGCGGGTGTGGTAGAGCAGAATGTCCTCGACATTGCACATTTCGGGCTCGACATATTCGACAGCGGGAAGGGAGGGTTTCTCTAAATCCATTTTTTCGTAAAAAGCTTCGAGCCTGATGCGGTTCATGGGGTGAGCGTCGGGAAAGCTGTAGAGGAGAAGCTGTTGACCTTTGGCCACGCCAACTTTACGCATCTCGGAGATAGCAAATTATTCGATGCTTTTATACCATTTTACGCCTCAGTACATGGGTTGGCCCGGGTAGTTTTGTTTGTTGATTTGGACTATTTTTTCGCTCAAGTGGAGGAGCTGGATAACCCATCGTTGAAGA
>JANWZT010000175.1 GCA_025054515.1 Candidatus Caldarchaeum sp. | reverse complement strand
GGTCAAGAAAGCCGGTGGCCTTTCCAGGCCGCGTGGGTTCAAATCCCACCCCCGGCGCCTCTACAGCATGCCACACAAATACTTGAGACCGACTGTAGTGAATCGTTTGCTCTATGATGAAAGTATGTTTTCGCGTCTTCTTTGACATAAATTTCTAAGAACTGTTTGCTGAAAATTGGTTATGTTGTGAAAGATTTTTCAAAGGTCAGATGCCCTCCGCAAAATTTTCGCACAGCTTCGACCAGCTCCGTGGAAGTTTCCTTCAAATAATCTGCAGCAACCCCCGGAACACCGCAGACCATGAATAATGTTTTACCCGTCATCTCCGTAACTTTTGATGTTTCAGCGTCACGATAGGGATAGACAGCAACCAGTTTCTCACCGTCTTCAACCACAACCTCCTTTCCTTTCAAAATCATCGGCCTTTCCATTCCTATCCCGAAGAATTCTTCGCCATTCCGGGCGAAACGCATCAACAAATTTTCCGAAATTTTATCAGCATCGAAGGCCGCAATCGGCACCAGTTTTTTCATGGAAACAACGTTATAGACATCCACCAACACGTTAACTCTCGGAAAATCACGTCCTTGCAAAACACGCCTCATCAAAGCTTCCGCAGAAGGCCTCGTTTTCGTCGGGTCAATTCCAATCTTCCAGAAAAAGTCTCTATAGGCCCTAACAAGACTATGGCTTGTCAACATCTGAAGAGAAAAAGATGTTCTCGCGAATCGAATCGCTTCCGAAATAAAATCGTCCAATCCTTCAACACTACGTTCGACTTTCACATCCTCCATTAAACAAATACGTACATTCAAGCCGGAAAAATAGTGTGATAAATCTGCCGAAATGGAAAAATTCATGAAAAGTTTAGTGCCATATTTCGAAGAACTTTAAGGCGGATTTATCTTGATCGCTTTGGTCGGGCACGACGCTTCGCACGCCATGCAGAAGATGCAGTCCGACTCCCTTATCGGAAACGACTTATCTGTCCTGTATTTTTCGTAGAGTTCTCCCTCGAGCGGATACAGGTCGTTGCCCGTGCCAGACCTTCCCGGGTTCAAAGCCCATTCAAAGACGTTTACCGGGCAGACATCCATGCAAATTCCGTCCGCTATACATGCCTCCCAATCTACGGCCACGATCTTTCCGTAAATACCCAGTTTGGTCGGATACGGGTTTCCGTTCGCGTCAAACCTCTGAATCCCTTCAGCCCTCACCTCGATACCGTTCCGATGTCCGGTTAACGGATATTCATCAGGCTTCTTCAGGAAGTCGGGGTCGATAGGTTTTGGGGCATAATCAACTTGGCGAACCAATTTCTTTCGCCTCTTCGTGTAACTACCTACAATATAACGATAATCAACACACAATCAATAGAGAGGTTCCGTGGACACTTTCGAAAATAATGTGCATAAATTTAAATAAACTCGGTGAAAAAGGCGATGGTGGGCCGGTAGCTCAGCTTGGTCAGAGAGGAATTCCACCCTGCAACGTTCGGCTGATAACCGAAAGGTCGGGAGTTCGAATCTCCCCCGGCCCAGATGTTTTCCCGGAATGACGCGGGTAGCTTCATGAAGTGCTGTTTTGCGGGAACGCTTATATTGGTCTCCAGGTGAAATAAGATAGTTTAATGGAAGTGGTAGGGCATGAGTTTCGAAGGAAAACTTGAAAGCGCAGCGAGTTTTGAAGACGTTTACCGTTTGGTAAAGCAAGTCGTTATGGAAAGATTTGGGCTGAGACGCGGCGGTATGGGCCTCGTCCTCGCAGACCTGCCTCCCCACATAGCGGCTTACCACGAAATCGGTTCAAACGCCATCGTCGTCAACAAGTTATTGTTGAACGCTGTCTACGGGGTGGCAAAATCAAAGAAAATCGTCAACAGCTACCTCTTCGTCGTACTACTACATGAATACCTCCATGCCCTCGGGTTCGACGAAAAACAAACCCGTGAACTGGTCAAAGACGCTGTGTCATCGGTATTGCCTTACGACCACCCGGCCACAAGAATCGCATCCACATCCATCTACGAGGCGCTTCCGGAGCTTCGTAACCTGAACATCCAAGCTTCGTCGTCAAAACCTCAGTTGGTCAAAGAATTTGACACCGACAACCTATCATACATAAGATAATTACAGAAAAAGATTATAAGTTGTGATTAAAAAAACAGAGCTTAATGCGTAGCGGCTGGGAAATACTGCAAAAGCTCTCACGCGTAGAAAGACAGTACCTCCTCAGCCTATCGAACAAAGACAAGCCTCATTCAGTCCACTATTACGAAGGATGGCATCACGCTTTGGAGTGGGTCAGCAAACGAGGTGACCAAGTGATCGTAGACGGAGTCGTCAAAACCGGCCGATGCAGCGGCTGCGCCGCCTGCGTAGCTGTCTGTCCAACAAACGTATTTGATTACATCGAAGACCGGCCAATCAACAACAGACTAAACCACTGCATAGATTGCGACTTGTGCGTTGAATCATGTCCTGAACTCCATTTATCGGACGAGG
>JANWZT010000174.1 GCA_025054515.1 Candidatus Caldarchaeum sp. | reverse complement strand
AAAAGAAAGCTTGTAACCATAGGTGACAGAACGTTTGTCTCCAAAGATGTCAAAACAATCGAAGTTCCAACCCCGACCTACGGTGTATACGGAGACTATACCTACGGTCTGGCGGTTGAGGCTTCTCCATTAGATGACAGCTCGCTTCTGCGTCTCGGAGCATGCTTCATCTTGATTGTTTTGCGGCGGGTTCACCACATCTCGCTGTTCATCATGAAATACGACATGATCGTTTTGGGTGAAAGAAAGTTTGTGCGATTTTATGAAGGAGAATGCGCCAGCTACCTGCCGACCATCGACTGGGCCATGCTTCGTCAAGACGTTGAAAAATACGCTCCAGACGAGGTTGACGAAATTTTGCTACAGCAGATAGAGGAACAAGTTTACAGCGACTTCTTAGCAAAGAAACTCGATTGGGAAACCGCTCGCACATACGCGTTAAAGATAATCGACTACGTGCTTCTGAAGCAGACGCTGCGGCTGCAGGTAGGCGGAAAAGTCTTGACAATTCCGAAACCTTCAAGGGCTCATAAGGTTGTCTCGATTTCATCGGTCGCAGTTGTTTTGCGCGACGACCTCGGCGCAGGCCTTTACTCGTTTTCTTTGTTCGACGGCGAAGAATCGAAGGCATTTACGGGTGTTTTCGAGTTCAACAAGCCTGTGGACGATGCGTCCGCCATTGTTTTGGAGGTTTCGAAGCTCGTGGACAAAGGGTTTGCCGTCGTCGTTTACGGCATTGAAATCTTGCTGAAAACACTTGAAGCAGCGGGGTTGGAAGCCGTCAAGGCCTTCCTGCTCGGACTCGTTCATATGGGAAAAATATTGGATGCGAAGAAACTTCTTGAGAAGGAGGTTGTGAAAGACCTTCCGCTTGAAATTCTGGAATCTGCTTTGAACCTCAAACGAGATGTTAACGTTTCAGATCTTGTGGTTCGGACAGAGCTTGAAAAAAGACGGAGGCCCGGCATGAAGTTCATCAGGTCCAAGCCCGAAAAACTTGTCGCCGTCCTTGAATCATACGTAAAAGACGATGCGCGGAACATTTACACGGCATACCTTGTTTCCCGCTCAGGAGATGGTCGATAGGGGTTGAGGATAGCGTTGGATGTCGACGGGGTTTTGGCTGACCTCGCCGGCATGATCATCGAGCTTTACGAGGAGATGACAGGCGTGAGGATCAGCCGTGAGATGATTACTGAATGGGAGTTTTGGGTCAAGCTCAACATGACGAGGGGCGAGTTTTTGAAGCTGATTATCCGGGCTTGGGAAAGATGGGATAAGCTGCAGCCTCTGGAAGATGATTTGGAGGAGGATACGAAGAATCTGATGGAGTTGGGCGAGGTGGACATTTTGACTCAGAGGCCGGCTGAAACGGTCGAATATGTCAAGAAGTGGCTCCGTCTTCACGGCGTCGCCTACAGAAGGTTTGTATGGGTGCCTCTGAAAGGCAGCAAAGACAGTTTTGTTTACGACGTTTACATCGATGATTCCCCTCGTCTTGCCGAAAGGCTGGCGAACAAGAGGCCGTTGATGCTGCTCTACGACCAGGCCTGGAACCAGAAAGCACCCAAAGCTTCCAACATCGTTCGGATTGTTTCGCTCGACGACGGATTTAATAGGCTTGCCGAAAATCTGGGGATGGTTTGAAGAAGGTTTCAGCCGAGAGGTTTCACCGGCTTTTTTATCCGCAGGTGGCGGCGGTTGTAACGGCTCGTCACGGAGATGAAGTTGGAAGCCTTCTGGCGTCGAGCGTTATGCCCACATCCTTCAACCCACCCATGGTCGCTGTCGCGTTGGGCAAAACACACAACACGACGAGACTCGTCCAATCATCGAATGCTTTCGCGGTCAACTGGCTGTCCTATGAAAAAGTTTCGAAGATGGAGATGCTGGCGCAGCCGACGCCGCCCGGTGTGAAGGACAAGCTGTTGATGGCTGGACTTTCATACCGCGGTGGCGTGAAGACGAATGCGCCCATACTTTCGGACGCCTCCGCTTTCCTCGAATGCAGGGTTGTTTCCGGCCGGGAGGTAGGCGACCATATACTGTATATCGGGGAGGTTGTCGACGCCGAGGCCGTTGAAGATTTCGAGGACTATTGGAGATTCCGTGTCTATCGTCCAGTGTTGTATGTTGGGTCTGCGAGGCCCGACTGGCCCAAATTCGTCAGATTTCCCCTCGAATGATTCCGGCGGCCCTCCGCTTCGCGTGCTTGAACCCCATTCCTTTGAACCTTTCCTCTTCCCAAACGTTTCCGCGTTCATGATAGCCATACATCTCCCAGTAACCGTCGACGTATGATGGGATCAGCGTTATCTCGGTCAGCCATTTCGCGCTCTTCCACCCATAGAGGTGGGGAATGAAAGGCCTTGCGGGAAAACCTTGGTCGACGTTCAGCGGCTTGTCGTTCATCTTTAAAGCGACGATGGCCTCATCGTGTAAAGCATCTTCCAAAGGGATGGGAGCCGTGTAGCCGTCGGCGCATCCAAACATAACCCATTTCGCTTCCTGCTTC
>JANWZT010000173.1 GCA_025054515.1 Candidatus Caldarchaeum sp. | reverse complement strand
ACGACAGAGGCGACCAAGCTTTTGCCCACGCCCCCTTTTCCACCTGTGACGACCAACGCTTTTTGGACGACTGCCAGACGTCGGCGGATTACCTCTTCACGGTAGTCGTGAAGTTTACGGGACGACATCTTTCACCTCAACCCATCTTCCGGCGACGACGCGTAGATCCATGCTTCCGCAGCGGCCGCATGTCGAATATGAGCTGATTAGGTCTGGTATGAAATGAACAACTTCCTTCTCGCTTTCGTCCAGTTTGGATGTGGCTTCTTCAAAGGTCATGATGTTGCCGCAGATTCCGCAGATGATTTTGGCGGGCTCCGTTTCGACGGAGAATTCAACTCCCTTCAAATTAGATTTCTCCAAAAGGCCTTTGATGGCTTCGGACAAGATTTGTCGGTCCAGCATACTTAGCTCGCCGACAACGACCTTGAAACGCCGCACGCTCCGGCCGGACTCACTCGCATACCGCAAAACGGACGCAACCACCCCATCCGCAACCATGTATTCATGCATCAAACATACATCAAACAATCGCCAGATAAAGCCACCGGGCCCGGTGGGACTTGAACCCACGACCTCCGGCTCCGCAGGCCGACGCCCTATCCATTCTAGGCCACGGGCCCAAGTATCTCTGTGTCGTTGGTTGTTTTAAAAACCTTGCCGAAGAACGATGTCGGGGGTCCCGGAAGACGAGTAACTGCGATTTGTTTAACTACATCTGCAAATCGATACGATCGTGTCCAAGACTGTTGTGAAGGGTAAGTGGGCTTCGAGGTTTATCTTGGCCGCTATAATTCAAGGTGCTTTAGCGACCGGCTTAACTCTATTCTGGGTTGTTAGTCAGTTTGGGTTGTTGAGACCTGAATTCAGCAGGGTTATTGCTTTTGGAAGCGCTGGAAACTGGTTTACGGTGGGTTACACCACTTACATGACTGTCGGAGTTGTCGGGATGGCTGTTACAGCACTGTTTTACTACTTCATCGAAAACGTTCTTAACAAGCCCTACACAGGCATGGTCGACAAGCTAGCATGGGTTCACCTAGTCTGCATGAACGTAGGTGTCGTGGGGGCGACATGGTTAATGATGGTGGTCGGCTATCTGGGAGGAGCGGCCCTGCTTCCCCCGCAAGTAGGTGGGCTTGGCTGGACTCCGGCAGAGGTCCATGAAAAAATTTTCTACGGCATTCCGCTGGGATATCCTACATGGATAGTTGGTTTCATCTTCTTGCTTGCGGTCGGCGTGGTCGCGGGAGGGCTGGGATACATCATTAGCTGGAGAAAAAGCTAGGAATATCAGGTGAATACCTCGGGAACATCTCGATGGATAGTGAGCAGATGGCTTTTTAGCCAAGCGTCAAACGTCAACCAGAGAAAGATGTTCAACCTTTTCAAGAAAAAGAAGCAGGAGCCGCCGAAGCCTCCGTTCGACGAAAGAATCAGCGAGATCGTGACGCGGTTGATGACGATTCAGCACAGGATGGATTCGAAGGCCCGGGCGATGCAGATGAGAGGTCGGGAACTTTTCAATCATGTGGTTCGTGCGAAGATGGAGAAAGACGAAGAGCGTGCGGCGGTTTATGCCAACGAGCTCGCTCAGCTGCGAAAGATGATGCATGCGACCGTTAGGAGTCAGGCCTCCCTCGAAGGCGTGGTGCTGCGGCTCGAGGCCGTGAAGGACTACAACGAAGTCCGGAAAGTGATTGGGCCCGTTGCGGCGGTCGTGATGGCTGTTCAGAAAGACGTAGGCGGAGTGATGCCGGAAATTTCCTACGGCCTCCGGGGAGTGCAGGACCTGCTCGAAGACCTTTCCGTCAGCGTCGGAACCGTTTCCGACACGTTCACCGGTTACAGCACGTCAGACCCAGAGGCAGAGGCCATTCTCCGGGAAGCGTCGGAGATAGCGGCGCAGCGGCTTAAGAAGGAAATGCCCGACATCGAAGGAGGGCATTTCATAACCTAAATTAACGGGTTGAAACGCTTTCCAACAGGTTGACCGAAGAGGAGCGGCAGCTTCTGGAGCTGGGCTTTAAGCTCGGAGGCTCGAACATAATTTCGTCGCCGAAGGCCTACGAAAACAAGTGGACCCAAAGATGGCGGGAAGAACGTATCTTCGAAGCTTTTCCAGACCCTTCCAAGCCTAAGTTTTTCATCTGCGTCCCCTATTCATACCAGAACGGCCCACTCCATCTCGGTCACGGCTTCACTTTCACACGCGGCGACGTAATCGCCCGCTACAAAAGAATGAAAGGATTCAACGTTTTGTTTCCGTGGGCTTGGCACTGGACCGGCGAAGCCGTGGCCGGAACCAGCGAGCGGCTTTCAAGGGGCGACGAAGCCGTCAAACGAATGCTCATACAGATAGACGGCGTCCCCGAAAGCCTTCTCAGCTACTTCACCCATCCCGAATTCATCTGCGCGTACTACACCGCCGAGAACAGGAATGTGGTAAACGCGATGGGCTGGTCGGCTGACTGGAGCAGGGAATTTTACACCACGAGCCTTCATTCCTACTACAGCAAATTCATCGTCTGGCAGTATGAGGTTCTT
>JANWZT010000172.1 GCA_025054515.1 Candidatus Caldarchaeum sp. | reverse complement strand
CGAGCCATACGTGATAGTCTGCGTTTTCGAAGACCAAACCGTCGAAAACCTATGGCCATTAACAGCAACGAGGCCGGTCTTCGACATCTTTCTTGGAACATCCACTCTGCTCGAGAAAATCACCTCAAACTTGTCTGAAATCGGTAAAGTGGCGCTTTTCACGAGGCCTTATCTACAGAAAACTGTTTCGGAGAAGCACGTTGGTTTTGCGGTCAACCTATTCATCGAAGACGATGAAGTTCTCCTCATCAACGGAAGGGCTGTGGTCAACAAAGAAGCTGCTCAAATGATACAAGGCCTTGGGCGTGGTATTGTTTTAAAATCCGGTGAATCCGTCGTCGCGGTCCGGACTAAATCTTCAAGGATTTCAGAAAAGGTTTTGCAGTCTCTTTCCGGCAAGATGTCATCTCTTGAGCTTTTATCACTGGGGGAAAAGGTGGTTGAAGCCCGGGTGCCCATCATCTCTTTTCCGTGGGACATCATCCAGCTAAACGCATCGCTTCTCCGTGAAGAAGCTCGTGGAGAGCCGCTCGAGTCGCACGTCAGAGGTCTTGTATACAGGGTCGGCGAATGCGAAATAGAGGAGAACGTCGTACTCGACGGCCGGAAAGGACCTGTGATGTTGGGGAAAGGGGTGGTGGTAGAATCTTTCTCCAGAATCAGCGGCCCATGTTTTGTGGGCGATGGGACAAGAGTTTTTTCGGGGTCATCGATTTCGGGAAGCAGCATAGGCCCTGTATGCAGGGTTGGGGGTGAGGTGGAAGAGTCCGTGTTCTTTGGGTTTTCTAACAAACGGCATTATGGCTACGTGGGCCACAGCGTCGTCGGGGAATGGGTTAACATGGGCGCCGGAACGACGGTATCCAACCTCAAAAACACATACGGCACGATCAAGGTCAACGTCGGAGGAAAAAGAATCGACACAAAACGTCAGTTCTTAGGTTGTTTCATCGCAGACCACGCCAAAACAGGCATCGGCTGCATGATCTCCGGCGGCGTAAAAGTCGGTGTTTCGAGCCATGTTTACCAAGAAGTCGTCGAAGACGTGCCTTCGTTCACCATCTACAGTCCTAAGAAAAAAGTCGAGCTCATCCTTGAATCAGCCCTTCACACCGCGTGCCGAATGATGGAAAGAAGAGAAATCAGGCCATCGCAAAGTTATCTCGAAATGCTGGCGAAAATCTACGAAATGACAAAAAAAGAAAGAGAGTCAGCAGAGGTAAAACCCGGGAAGTTCAGCTTTTATAACGGTAGAATATCCTCATCCCATGGTTAGACGAGCTTTGACGGTGGCCGGCTCCGACTCCGGCGGCGGGGCTGGCATTCAGGCCGACCTCAAAACATTCGCCGCCCACGGCGTCCACGGCATGTCGGCCATCACCTGTATCACCGCCCAAAACACTTTCGAGGTGTCGGCGATTCAGCAAATTCCCGCCGAGATAGTACGGGAACAAATTAGGGTTGTTGTCGATGACATCGGCGTGGACGCGGTCAAAACCGGCATGCTTTACAGCGAAGAGATTATCGAGGCGGTGGCGGACGAGCTGGCGAAGCTTAAGGTTCCTCTGGTCGTCGACCCCGTTGCGGTCGCGAAAAGCGGAGCTCAGCTTCTGAAGCCCGAGGCCGTGGACGCTTTGGTTAAAAAACTGCTTCCTTTGGCGACGGTCGTAACGCCCAACATCAATGAAGCAAAGCTACTCACCGAAATTGACATCCAAAACTTCGACGACATGGTTTCTGCGGCTGAAAAAATTGCGGCGATGGGGCCGCAGGCCGTGGTCGTCAAAGGCGGTCACATGCAGAGCGCTAAAACAACGGATGTCCTTCTCTATTCGGGAAAAATTTACGAATTCGTGACCGATAGAATAGAAACCAAAAACACTCACGGAACCGGCTGCGTATTCGCGTCGGCCATAGCAGCCAACCTCGCCAAAAACATCAAAATCCCACAGGCAGTCGAAAAGGCCCAAAAGTTCGTAAACGAGGCCATACGAAGAGGAATAAACGTTGGCCGGGGTTTCGGCCCAGTTCATCCCACAGGCCAAATCTACGCTCTTGCGGAAAAAATGAAAGCACTTGTAACCATCAAAGAAGCTTTGAAAATGATAAAGCAAACGAGCGAAGTTCATACTCTTCTGCCGGAGAGCGGCTCGAACTTGGTGATGGCCTGTGGGGACGCGGTTTCAATCGATGACTTTGTTTCGGTTCCCGGAAGGATTGTGAAGGTGGGGACCGGCTTCACGAACGTATCTGAACCATGGTTCGGCTTTTCGACGCATGTCGCGAGGGCCGTCCTCGCCGCCATGCAGCACGACCCATCGGTGAGAAGCGCCATGAACATCAAATTCAGCGAAGAACTGCTGCCGGTGTTCGAATCGGTAGGCCTGTCTATCTCCTCCTACGACCGCTCAAAAGAACCTGAAGAAATTAAACAAATAGAAGGAAGAACCATTCCATGGGGCATCAGCATGGCCGTCGAAGCCGCCGGCGGAGTAACCGACGTGATTTATCATCGCGGAGACGTGGGAAAAGAACCCATGGCTATAGTCTTCGGCA
>JANWZT010000171.1 GCA_025054515.1 Candidatus Caldarchaeum sp. | reverse complement strand
CACGCATACTCCGCACCATCTACGGTAAACATTTCAAAAAAGGAGTCACAAAAAGGCAGTGAAGACCCATGCTCCGGACAATCTTCAGGATTGCGGGTATTTACTGGATATACGAAAAATGGCTCAGCCACACTGTACTGTCCAAACCTCTTCCCACCCACGTGGCGCTGATTCTCGACGGCAACAGACGGTGGGCGAGGAATAGGGGATGGCCTCCGTGGACAGGACACGCGGCAGGCGCGGACAAAGTTAAGGAAGTCTTGGAATGGCTTCTCGATTTAGGAATCAAAACGGTTACGCTTTATGTCCTGTCGACGGAGAATCTTCGTAGACCGGCAGAAGAGGTGAACGAAATTTTCCGCCTCATAAAGGAGAAGGCTGATTCTCTACGCCGCGACCCAAAAATTTACAAAAGCCGGGTGAAAGTCAAAGTCATCGGAAGGAAGGAGCTTCTACCCAGAGACGTCGCTGAAGCACTCGAAAAACTTGAGGAGGCCACAAGCCTTCACGACAAGCATTTCCTTAACCTCGCGGTTGCTTACGGAGGCAGGAGAGAGATACTCGACGCCGTCAAACAGGTGGCGGCGGAAGTGAAGCAGGGAAATATCTCGGTGGAGGAGATAGATGAAAAGACTTTCGCGAAATATCTGTATACAAACGGGGTTCCGAACCCTGAGCCGGATCTCATAATTAGGACGTCGGGAGAATCCCGGATAAGCAACTTTCTTTTGTGGCAGTCGGCTTACAGCGAATTCGTTTTCCAAGACGTAAATCTGCCCGATTTCAGGTACATCGACCTTTTGAGGGCTTTCAGAGTTTACCAGAACCGGGAGAGAAGGTTCGGTCTTTAGAGGATTTCCAAGTCGGTTTTTGCGTCCGTTAGCTGTTGTATATTTTTGGCCGTTACATGGTAGATGTCTGAGAAGGAAAGCCCGTATCGGCCGGGCAGAAGAAGGTCGGGGCCGATGGACAGCACGGTGCCTTCCCGTATGAGGTCGGGGCTTCCCGATTGGATGAATGGCGGTTCTTCTTCCTCTATTCCAACGCCTTTTCCGAACGTCGTGAGTGTTGCGGGTTCAAGGCCGATTTCGAGTGCATAGGCCCTCCCCCGGTCGTATATCGAGACCGCTGACGACCAGACGCCGAGGAGTGATTTGATGTATTCCTTTAGCTTGAGTAGTTGCTGGTAGTTTTTGACGAGTTTGTCGGGTGCTTTTTCTCCGTAGTAAAATGTTCGTGAAACATAGGCTACATAGCCTTCAACCGCTGCGGAAGCTGTGATTCTTATCAGTTGGTTGCGACGGATACCGTGATTCGGCGGACTGTCGCTCTGGAGAAACGTGTCGTCTCCGATTGATACGCGTGGGTTGAAGGCGAGGTCGGCGCCCGACCTGTAGACTGTATCGGCTATGGCTCTCCGGATGTCTGAAGGAGTTGTTCCGTCTGTTATCATTTCTCGGACGATATCGACCGCCGTGCAGACAATTGAAGAGGCTTTTTTCAGCAACTCTACTTCTCTCGGCGTTTTTGTCTGTCTCTGTTCGTAGACGATATCTTTCACAGACGTAAGGGAGAATGATGGATAGGATTTGATGATGGATTGGTAGGCATCAACGGTCATGATGTCGTATCCGATAGTCATCCTTCGGTCGCCGATGTATTCCAAAGCGGTTGAGAATAGGTCTCTTCTACCCAGTTTTTCTACGATTGAAATTCTTCCCGCAAGTGGTGTGTTGACGGGCGCGTTTGAGAAGATGCTCGCAACACCATCTCCGGAGACTGTTAAAACCCCGTGTCTGACCCCCGTAAAGTAGTAGACGTTCGCCGGCGAGGACAAGACCACGGCCTCTATCGATGAAGCTCGCAGACGGGAGACGAGTTTCTCCAACCTTTCCTCGAAAGTCTGCGGACTCAACCAAATGTCTTCTGTTCAAATCTGTATTTATGCGTAGAAGAGGCCTCCGGTTTTACCCCCGACATATCTTCATACGACCTAAGTAATGGAATTGCGGCATGTTGATAAACTTCCTTTTGACCGAATTTAGCATAGATGGTTTGGATTAAAACGATCACGCTTCAAGGATTCAAATCATTCGGAAACAAAAGAACGGTAATAAAACTCCCGCGCGGGCTCGTGGTCATCACGGGCCCCAACGGAGGCGGAAAATCAACTGTCCTCGACGCGGTCAAATTCGCGCTGGGCGAGCTAAGCGCCCACAACCTCCGCGTCGACAGGTTCTCCAAACTTCTTCACGAATCCAGCAAAGGCGCAGACAGTCAAGCCTATGTCACGCTCACTCTAGACAACACAGACCGGAGCCTGCCGGTTGACTCCGACGAGGTGGTCATCGGCCGGAGGCTCCACGCTACTGGCGAAAGCGAATACATCCTCAACGGCCGAACTGTCTCGCGTAACGAAATGCTGACGATTCTCGCGGCGGCAAACATCAAACCCGACGGCCTTAACCTCGTAACCCAGGGCTCGGTCGTCGGGATCGCCGAGATGACCAGCAAGGAAGTTCGCGAAGTCTTGGAAGACGCGGCGGGCATTTCGGGATACAAAAGACGAAGAGACGAAG
>JANWZT010000170.1 GCA_025054515.1 Candidatus Caldarchaeum sp. | reverse complement strand
ATGTAAACCCCGAACAAAGCATCAGCCTGTTCAGCGATGATGTCCTTCAAAGTGATGATTATTATCTGTTTCTTCGAAGACATTTTCTTCAGCAGGTTGACGAGGTTCTTGACGTAAACAACGTCGAGATGGGCGTCGATTTCGTCGAACACATAAAATTGAGCCGGCGTCAAATCCTGTAACGAAAGAATCAAAGCCACCGCTGAAACCGATTTCTCGCCCCCGCTTATCGAAACTGTGCTACGGGCTTGCTTGCCCAGAAACTTCACCACCATCTCCACTCCCGAATTCAGAGGCTCAGCGGGGTTCTCCAACCTCAGAAAGCCTTCACCATTCGTCAACTGGTTGAAATAGAAGCTGAAAGAATCCGAAACACGTTCCAGAGCCCTTTGAAAAGCTTCTGCCTCCTCCCTGTTCACCGATTCAATCAGGTCAAGTATCCGCTTCCTCTCCATCTCCAGCTCATTTATCCTCGCCGACCTCAGCCGATAGTTCTCGATGATGCCGTCATACTGCATAACTGCAAGCTGGTTCACAACCGGAATTTCAGCGAACTCCTTTTCCAGCGGTTGAAGCAAATCGGCTGAAAACAAAACATCTTCTTCAACTGCCCCAAACACCTGTAGCCTTTCGTTCAAAGATTTGAGACTCGTCTCCAACCTGACCCTTTCGATGGCCAAGCTGTTGTGCTCCTTTTCAAGAGCCGATAGCTCGGACGTGACTGACGCCAAGCTCTGCTCCAGCTGCTTCACGACAGCAGACCGCTCCCCAAGCCTCGTCGAAACCGTCGTCTTCAAATTTTCCAACTCGTTTCTCCGATGTCTTACATCCTTTATTTTTGCATCAATTTCCGCTATTGATTGGCTAATCTCCTCGACCTGTCGAGCAAGCTTGACATCATGCTCGGCAGTCGCCGCCAGCTCCTCTTCAGCATCGGCCATCGATTCGCTCAAGTTCTTCAACTCGACCTCCAACGCGTCTTTCGCCCGCTCCAAATTGACGAAAGCCCTATACAACTCAGAGACCTGAAATGATTTATCCCTGATCCTTGTGTCTATTCGCTTAAGTTCATCCCGTTTCGTCTCAACCTCCTTCTTCAGAACAGACAACACCGACAATTCATCCGACTTTTCCGCGACTAACCGCGTCAACCTTTCCCTCTCGCTTTCCAGCTTCGAAACCTCTTCGTCAAGCGATGAAAGCCGACGCTTCAACAACTCAACCGCTTTCGAAACATTAGCCAGCTCGGTCTCCGTCCGAATTTTCTCCAAAGATTTAGCCTGCATATGATTCCTCAGCCGCTCCAATTCTGCTTCTATTTTCCCAAATTTTTCCTCCGTCTCCTCCAACCGCAAGCCAATCATTTCCCGGGCCTTCATCAACCTGTTTTCGATCGTCGATATTTTCTCCAAATTTTTTTCGATTCTTTGGATGATTATCTTTTCGTTTGGTTCGGGGCTGACGTTGATGATTTTGCTGGGCCCCACGTAAACCCCGTCCTCGGACGCGGTATTGCGGGTTGTTGAAGTTATTTTTTTCGCCGATTCGATGGGTTTCGGCGGAGTTCCGTAGGCGAGTGTCCTCACCAACTCGTCGAGGCTGTCAAGTTCGGAGACGATTTTCAACCGAATCTTCTTTTCTGCCGCCTGCGTTGCCAACGACAACGCTGCATCAAAGTTCTCGACCACCACCGCATTCACCCAGTCACCTAGAACAGCTGCCTGCCAACCAGCGATATCCCCGGCGAATAGTTCGCCCACCGTTTTGAACGGTTTCTGCGTCGCTCCGTCAGTTTTGCCCGCTCGTGTTGCTTCGAGGAGCTGAGTCACCGAATTCTTCAACAGCTTCGCCTGCTCGAGGGCCTCATCCAAATTCGACAGCTTAGCTCTTCTTTCCGCTGCAGTTTTCGAGAGGTGCTCCTTTTCGGAGTTTAGATATGTCAGCTTGTCGGAAAAGTCTTGTAACTCTCTGTTCAGCTCCTCCAAAAAACGTGTCATCGCTGCTTGTCGTTCTCTGTTTTCTTCCAGCTGTTTCTCGGCATCGCTTTTTTCCGACCGCTTTTTGGCCAGTTGCTTCTCTATGTTGTCCAGCAAAAGCGACCTTCCGTCGTCGCTGAGCCGGAGAAACCTAAGCTCCTCCAGCTTCGCTGAATACCTATTTTCAGCTTCATCGAGCATACGCCGTATTGATTCGGCCTCTTGCCGCAGAGACGCCAGCTCTTTTTCTGCGGCAGCCCATTCGGAGCGCGCCTTATCCGCTTCCGCTTCTTTGACCTTCTTAACCTCGTTTATTTCAGACATCCTTTGACGCCATCTGGAAATGCGTTCGGTGAGCAGCCTTCTGGTGGATTGTGAACGATAAAGCGACTGTTCGACAGAATTTTTCTCAGCTTGTTTCCGAGTTTTTTCAGATTCCAGATTGAAGAGCTGCCGCTCCGTCTCCCTGATCTGCTCCGAGAGCTCTTCAAGCGTTTGTCCCAACTGTTCCGCATCCTTTTTTGCTTCCGTCAGCTGTGAACGGATTGCTTCGGCCCTTCCCTGCTGTTCGGATATTTTCGTCAAAATCTCTAAAGCCTTGTTTTC
>JANWZT010000016.1 GCA_025054515.1 Candidatus Caldarchaeum sp. | reverse complement strand
TTCGTCCAGCGAAAAAGCTTCGAACCCGCGGCGGCGGAGGATGCTGGCGAAATACCTGCTGAAGCCATGGGTTACGTAGATTTTTTTCGGCCCGGTTTCTTCGACGAATTTGAGCAGTCCGTGGTAGTCGGCGTGGCTGCTGAGGGGGAAGCCGGCGTCGTAGCCGCCGGGAACTCTGTGTAAGGCCCATCCGGTTACGACGGCCCATTTCACCTTCCGATGTGATGGTATGAGGCGTGTCTGGCTGTCGATGTAAACGGCTTCGCCGGAAAGAAGCGTTGACGCGGCTTCGGCTGTGGCGACGGGTATGAAGTCGAGTTTGACGCCGTTTTCGACGTAGGTTTGGGATGCTCTGGCGACGGTTCTTCCCACGACGACCGGAAGACGGGTGTATTCGTTGAAAAGTTTGATCAGTTCCTGCGATTTGCCGATGCTGTATGTTTTGAAGGCTGGAATCGCTCCTTCGGCGATTGTCTGCGAAACCCATTTGAGGATTCGGCCGGTGGTTTCGGTTCGCGGTGGGAAGACATAGTCGGGATGTCCGTAGGTTGATTCGATGACGAGGACTTCTGCGTCGACCCGGTCGGCCGGTTTGGTGGTGAGGGTTTCGACGGTGTTGATGTCTCCGGTGTAGACTATGTTGACGTCGTCGCCGACGACTTGGAACATGGCTGAGCCGAGGACATGGCCTGAACTCAAAACCTTGACGCTTAGGTTTTCGTCCAGCTTCACCGAATCACCGAATTCCACCTGTTTGAAGAACCCGTTGATTCCCCAAACGTTCCGCATCAAGGCGATGGTTTCACGCGTAGCCATGATTCGACCCCCCACAGCCACGTGGTCTGAATGAGCGTGGGAAACGCAGCCGAATGATTTTCCAGATACCGAAGGAGTTGAGTCGAAGGAAACCGAGACACCGCGGACGGAAATCCTCAGCCCACCGTCAGCGCTCAGCCGCAGCAATCCGGTAGACATGATAAACCCAAGTAATAAGGCTGTCCAAACCCGCAAAGCAGAGTCTTTTAAGCGGCTGGTAGATGGGTTGACCACCATGGTGAGCACCGCGGCGGGCAGCATAGCTGCGAGATACAGGCTTTTGAAAGGGTTTTACGGCGGCGTTGTTTCGGTCGAAGCTTTGGCCTCCATGGCCCTTCTGTTCGCAGCTTTTCTCTACGTGTTTACGAATGATTTTCTCTACGGGTTGGCGGGCTTTTCAACCTTCCTGCTGGTCACGGTTGTTATCAACCGTTTGGCCGATTTCTTCTTGACGAAGAGGGTGTACAGCTTCACGGCCCGGCGGCTGGATTCGCTTTCCGTCATCGAAATGATGGTGGTTTTGTTCGGAGCCGCTTTGTCGGCTTTGATCAGCTTGTTCAACGTCAACGCGGCCCTCGCCCTCGCTTCGGCGTTGACGACGGTAGCGGTTTTCATCGGCTATTCGGTGAGAAGGGCCATCGGCCTCGGGCTCGCGATACCGGTCGCCGCAATCCTTTCAACACCCGCTGCCATCGTGAACATCTTCACCATAAACACATACATCAACAACTTCATCAAATCCATGCAAATCTCCTTTACAGCCTTCATCGTCGGCGCAGGAGCCATGGAAACCATCCGATACATCGTTGACACCTTCAAACCCGTCCAAGTCCTCAAACCCTTCAAACTTCTTCAAGCATTTCTCACAAGCCTTCTTTCAGGCCAGTCGAAGGAACTGGAAAACATGATGACAGTTCTCAGCAACTCCGAAGACGTCAAATGCGAGTTGTTTCTCATCAAACGCGACGAAAAACCAACCGTCGCCATGGTTGTTTCGGAAATTCATCCAGGGCCTTTCAGAGCGGTAGGCTCGAGCATGTTTCCCGCAATCGTTCAACAGAAACTCGGCAGCAGAGGCATCCAGTCCGTGGTTTTGAAAGGCCTTTCCAGCCACGAAAAAAACCTCGCCAGCATCGAGCTCTCGGAAAAGATAGCGGAAAAAATCGCGGAAGAAGCGGAAAGCCTCCAGAAATCATCCAATTACTCCCGCAACTTCAAGCCTCCGACGCGGCGGAAATTCAACGGCGTCAGCAGCCTAACCTTTGAATTAGCAGGCCGTAGAATCACCATTCTCACACTTCATCCACAACCCATGGAAGACCTCCCGCCGGAAATCCTACCCGACGGAAAACACGACAAAATGGTCGTCGTCGACGCCCACAACAGCTTCGACGACAACCTCAAACACCTCGAATCGGAAACAATTGCGAAAATCAGAAACTATCTCGAAAACTTCGAAACAACGGACGAAAGGATGAGCGAATTGAGGGTTGGGTTTGCGCGCGTCGTGCCGGCTGACTTTGGTTTGGCTGATGGGATGGGTGCGGGCGGCGTTTCCTGCATGGTCTTCGAATGCGGCGGCTCAAGAACTTCGCTGCTGGTGGCGGACGCGAACAACGCTTTACCTTGGGTTCGTTCAGCGGCCTATGAATCAGCTCGCAAACACGGAATCGATGACACCGAGTTCTGCACAACCGACACACATATGGTCAACGCGGTATCGCTGGGAGGCCGTGGATATCATCCCTTCGGCGAAGCAATCCCAGCCCAAGCAATAAACAACCTCTTTGACGAACTCCATCACAAAGCCGTCGAAGACCTCGCACCAGCCCAAGCCATCCACAAAACCATCATCTTCAAAGACACGAAAGTCTTCAGCGACTTCCTCGACAACGTATCCAACGCCGTGAACTTCGGCGTCAAAACCTACGGAGCAGGAGGAGCAGCAGCTTTCGCGGCGTCCCTGTTGCTCGCCGTGATTCTTTCATAAAGAAACGAGCAGCCGGTTCATCCTATCAAACCCGCTTCCACGAGTTTGGAGGCCAGCTGCTCAATCGGGTCTTTCAACTCGGCTGGGTCTCGATGTATCTGCAAGGCCACTTCTTCTACGACGTCGGTCACGGTTTTGTCCTCGAACATGTTCCAGATGGCGACCACGGCTTCGTTGACTTTGTATGCTTCGCCGTTTTCGTTGACGAGCAGTAGATCGCCTTCCTGAGTCTGGCTGAGCCAGCCTTTTTTCGACAGCCGCTTTTCCTCGACCAAACGATTCAGTCGAAGCCCGTCAACCCGGTAATAAGCTTATAACAGGTACGCTGCCCCGGAAAATACCTTAAATAACTTAGAAGATGTAGACACACGCTAATGGCGTCATCGCCTCGTCCCCGCCTCGTCATCGTCGGCAAAAAACCTGTGTTCCGCTACGTCACGGCGTCAATCACTTTGTTGAACCGGGGGAGTAAGGAGGTTGAGCTGGTGGCGCGGGGCCGTAACATCCCGCTGTGCGTCGACACCGTCGAGCTTCTCCGCAAATCCTTCCGAAGAGATTTGAAGGTCAAGGACATATCCATCTGGAGCGAGGAATTCATGGCAGACGGCAAACCACGCCGAGTCAGCTACATCAAAATCATCGTCGAACAACCATGAAGTAGGACAAGCCTAAACACTTTATAGTGGCGCGCCACGTTTAACACATGGATTTCCGTCTAAATCATGAGCAGCAGCTTCTCCGCGAACAGGTTTCCGAATTCTGTAAAAGGGTGATTGAGCCGAAATGGATTGAGATCGACGACAAGGGTGAGATCGACCGCGAGGTTATCGAGCGGATGGCCGACATCGGGTTGTTCGGGATGACGATTTCATCGGAATACGGTGGTCAGGATGGCTCTTTCCTCGAGGCGGCGATTGCCGCGGAGCAGCTTGCCTACCATGGTCCCGCCCTTTCCATCGCCGTGATGTATCTTCTCCAGTGTTCGTGGCCCTACATGCTGCAGCGCTATGGTTTCGAAGAAGCCAAGCAGGAGCTTCTGCCGAAGGTCGCGGCCGGAGACGCGGCCGTCGGGATAGCCAGCACCGAGGCACATGGAGGAAGCGATGTCGCATCCATACGGGTCAACGCCGTCAAGAAAGATGGCCGCACATGGACTATTTCAGGCGAGAAGTCGATGGTTTCCCTTCCGACTATCATCGAGAAGATGCCGTGGGGCGGTGGATGGTTCCTGATAGCGAGGACGGGAGACCCGGCGTTGAAACACAGAAGCATAACAGACTTCTTGTTTCTGATGAAGAGGGGCGGGGTGTTGACTCCGGGTGTTCGGTATAAGCCGTGGACGGAGTTTGCCCGCAGAGGCCTCGATACGTCGGTGGTCAATTTTGAGAATGCGGAGGTGGATGATGTTTACCGCATCGGCGAAGTGAACAACGGCTTCAAAATAGCTATGGAGGGCTTCAACCTCGCCCGCACGATGATAGGAGCGGTCTGCGTTGGATGTGCTGAATGGTTGATGGAGCGGGCTGTTGAATGGGTTCGGACGCGGAAGGTTTTCGGAAAACCCATCTCCGCCTACCAAGGCGTCAGCTTCAAGCTCGCCGAATTCGCCTCCTCACTCGAAGCCGCCAAACTCCTCAGCTACAAGGCAGCGTGGACAGCCGACCGATACTACCGAGACGGAGCCGGCTCACTCGGCGAAGTCGCCAAACTCGGGGCCATGGCAAAGCTCCGATGTGCTTCACTCGCCGTAGACATCGGTGAAGAGGTGATGAAAATCTACGGCGGAGCCAGCTACTATAAGGAAACCCCGATTTTCCGGGCTTGGCTCGCGGCCTTCAGCTACGTCGTCGGAGCCGAAGGAGCCGAGAACATTCTACGGCTGATAGTGGCCCGTGAGGTCATAGGCCGCGAATTCGTTGAATAGGGACGGGCCTCGGGCCGGTGGGCGGCATGGTCCGTTTGTGATGGCTCTGCTCAAACCTCCTCCAAACCTCTTCAACCACTTTTCTTTCAAACCCTCTGTCCACCACCTGTTCGATGAGGAGTTTCCGGTCGTGTAGGGCGTAGAGTATTGGGTCGAGGACGTCGTAGTCCGCGGGCAGTTCGTCGACGGCTCTGTGGCCGGGGTATAGCTGTGGGCTGCTGGGTTTCTGGGCTATGTGTTCGGGGACGCCGATGAATCGGCAGAGCCTTCGAAGCTGTGTTTTGTATATGCCGCCGACTGGTAGGAAGTCCACGCCGCCGTCGCCGTATTTCGTGTAGTAGCCGAGGAGGATTTCGCTCCGGTCTCCGGTTCCTGCGACAATCATGTTACGGTGATTGGCGTGGAAGTAGAGCAAGCTCATCCGAACTCGGGCCCTCAGGTTGGCGTAGGCGATTTTCGCCGACGGGTCGTCTTGGCTGACTCCGAGCAAATCTGCGTATTTGTTGACTATCGGGGTTATCGGTATGGTGATGGTTTTGATGCCCAACGATTGGGCGAGTGCTTTCGCGTCTTCGACGTCCTGGGTCGGCGTGAAATCCGTCGGCATGATGAGGCCCAGCACTTTCTCCTTGGACAGGGCCTTCACGCAGAGGGTTGCGACAACCGACGAATCAAGGCCTCCGCTCAACCCAACAACGACGCCTGAAGCGTTAGAGGAACGGAAAAAATCCACTATAAACCCTTGAACCTCCGCCGCTGTTTCGTCGTAATCAATCCGGTATAACTCATCAAACAAGCTGGTCAACAACGGGTGTGCGTCAGGCGGCCGTCTATAAAGCTTATCCCGGCATCAACTTGTTGGAACCCGGTAGCGGGAAGCATCCGCCAACACGGCGTTCGACAAAACCCTCTCCTCTAATTCCCTCGGCGTGTAGGCACGCGGCTCGACCGGTGGAGAAATCCGCAGACTTCAAGCAACCTCGTTCACCCATAACAACAACCAGATCTACATCTTTCGCCGACTCGCGCCACAGCCACGCGGCTATCCGTAACTTCGCAGCAGCACGATGAACGAGCGACCTCTAAAAACATATTCATCGACCGTCGCGGACACAAAGTACGTATCTTCCCGGGCCGGCTTATATTTCCATCCAATCGAACAGGCCATCACCTAAATATCCGGCCGCATTCTCGAATCCGATGAAGGGAGAGTTTTTTCTCGTTTTTTTGGCGGTTTTGCTCGCCGTTCCTTCGGGGTTTGGAGACGGGTTTTCATCGCTCGTCGACGACGGAAGGCTGAAGATTTCCCTTTCTTACCCGGTTGAGGTCCGAATTGGCTCGTGCTTTACGGTCAGCCTTCAGGTTACTTTCCTCGGCAACGTAAACGTCAGCAGGCTCCGGCTCACCCTCACCTACATATCCGAAGCCGGAAGCACCGCCATCCTCAGCGACACAATAATCAACGCACCGACATCCTTCACGTCGGGACACGTCATCACCAAAACCTACAACGTCTGCATCCCAACAGCCGTACGACGCGACCCCCTCGTAACAGCATCGGTCTTCGCCAACTACACCCGCGACGGAACATACAAGCCGCTAACCCACACATGGTACCTCGCAACCGTCCGGAACAGAACATACGAAGACATCGAACGCGACCTCGCCCGGGCCGAAAACCAGATATCATCCCTCCAGAAAACTATCCAAGAACTCCAAACCGAAATACATCGGCTCCGGACACGTATCGAAGACATCCTCAGAGAAGCTGGAAGGCTTGCGTCCAGCCTCGACGCGTCACGGAGAGAATATGAAAGGCTTGAGCAAAGGTTTCAGAACCTTTCAGGCGAATACAGGGCCCTCAACGACAGATACGTTTCGACGGTTGGGGAGCTGCGTAGCCTGCAGGTCCTCTACGAAAATTTGAGGAAAGAGAATGCGGCGCTCATGGAGAACTACCGAGTTCTTCTCAACGATTACCGAGACCTTACCCGAGAATTCAATATGCTCCAATCATCCTACAACCAGCTCAAAACCATCCACGAAAACCTATCCAACCGACATGAAGCAGCCAAACAACAAATCGGATACCTCCAGTCACAGCTCGACCAAACAAACAAGGAACTCGGCGACCTTCGTCTAAGGTACAGCCTCCTCGGCGAAGAAAACACCTTCCACAGAAACCTGATGTTCGCCGAGGCCTTCATACTCCTCGCACTACTTACGGCCGTCACAACCTATGCAGTATCCAGAAAAACGCGAAGGCCTCGAAATAATTCGATGCCAGCGCTTCCGCCGCCGCCACCGCCGCCTCAGTAACGCGGCATCTCGGGGTCGATGCGTTCCGCCCACGCGTCGATTCCGCCGGCGAGGTTACGGACACGCCTAAACCCAAGGTCTCGAAGCAGCTTCACAGCCATCCCGCTCCTCACACCAGTATGACAGTAAGCCACGATCTCGTCGGTGAGGCTGAGCTCGTGGACCCGCTCCGGAAGCTTCGACAAAGGAATCAACACAGCGTTAGCGAGGTGGCATATTTCGTATTCAACGGGTTCGCGGACGTCGAGCAGGAAAACTTTTTCGCCTCTCACGAGTTTGCTGTGGAGTTCTTCGGGTGTGATGTGCATGCTCGTGTCAGGTGACTGGGTGACTCCGCAGAAGGCTTCGTAGTCGATGAGCTCGCGGACGGTCGGGTTGGGGCCGCAGACTTTACAGTTGGGGTCTTTCCGAAGCCGTAGCTCTGTAAAAGACATGTGCAGCCCATCGAAAAGAAGCAGCCGGCCCACCAACGGGTCGCCAATCCCGACGATGAGTTTAATCGTCTCCATCGCCTGCAAAGCACCGACGACCCCTGGCAGAACGCCGAGCACACCTCCTTCCGCACAGCTTGGGACAAGGCCGGGTGGCGGTGGCTCCGGATAAAGGCACCGGTAGCAGGGGCCTTTGCGGGCGTCGAACACCGACACCTGTCCGTCGAACCGGAAGATGCTGCCGTAGACGTTTGGTTTTCCGAGTAGGACGCATGCGTCGTTGACGAGGTAGCGGGTGGGGAAGTTGTCTGTTCCGTCGACGACGATGTCGTAGTTTTTGATGATGTCAAGGGCGTTTTCGGATGTGAGGCGGGTTTCGTAGGTTTCCACTTCGATGTAGGGGTTCAACGCCGTCAGCCGCTCCGCAGCCGCCTGAAGCTTCGGCCTTTTCACATCACGGGTTGTGTAGAGAACCTGCCGTTGTAGGTTGCTTTCGTCGACGACGTCAAAGTCAACCAGCCCGATGTGGCCCACGCCCGCCGCCGCAAGATAAAGTGAAATCGGTGAGCCGAGGCCGCCTGTGCCAACGACCAGAACACGGGCTCCTTTCAGCTTTTTCTGGCCAGCCATTCCGACTTCTGGGATGATGAGATGCCGGCCGTAACGCCTAATCTCCTCAAACGAAAGCGTAACGTCGTTCTGGATGAGCTTCGTCAACCTCCTCCAACAACCGCTCGAACGCCTTTATTTTAACACTTTCCGCACATCCCATCCGCTGCGTAGCCGTCAAAACAGGTTAGCCGCTTTAGTGTAAAGTTATTGAATCGGTGTCTAATTGTTTGTTTGATGCCGGTTCTGCGGGTTGGCGTCGACGACACGGACTCGGTCAAGGGGATGTGCACGACCTATGTGGGGGCGGTGTTGGAGCGGAAGCTGTTGTCGATGGGCTGTAGGAAGGCCGAACTGAGCCGTCTAATCCGCCTCAACCCCAACTGTCCTTTCAAAACCCGTGGAAACGCCGCGGTGTCCCTGCATCTCGAAGTCCCCGAAGAAATGGTCGAGCAGGTTGTGAAGACCGTTGTTAAGACCGTCGAAGAGCTGTATGAAAAAGGATACGAGAACACGCAGCCCGGCGTCGTCTTCTACGAAGGCGTCGACGTCCCCGAAGAATGGAAGAGGTTTGCGTTCAGAGCTGTCAGGGAGATTGTGTCGCTTGACGATGCTTTGACGCTCGCTGAAAAGCATGGGGCTCGTGTTTTCATGTTCAACGGAGGAAGAGGGGTTATCGGCGCACTCGCCGCAATCGCTCTTCCGCTCACGAACCCGACCTACGAAGCCATCGCCTACCGAGTCAGGGATAACTGGGGAACCGTCAGAAGAATCGACGTCAACTCCGTCCTCGAACTCGTCCGGACTGGGCTGAGCTTTGACACCTACGACCCTGCTTCACGGGAAATCCGAATCACACCGCACACCCCATGCCCCGTTCTCGCAGGCGTCAGGTCAGCATCCGCCGAAAACGCCGTCAAAGCCCTCGGCATCGTAAAATTCCACGAAGAAATCGAGCTCACCACGGTCTACGCAACCAACCAAGCAACAGACATGCACTACGTCGAATCAAAAATATCCCAGCTAAGGCCCTTCACCAACGCCGTCATCGCCGGAACCGTCGCATCCAACCCATCCACAACGCAAGGCGGCCACGTTTTCTTCAAATTAAACGACGGCCGGGACACGGTTACTTGCGCGGTTTACGCTCCCACCGGCGGCTTGAGAAAAGTCGCGTCGGCTCTGATGCCCGGCGATGAACTGACCGTGATGGGCGCCGTAAAACAGAAACCCCAAGGCCTGACGGTCAACGTCGAAAAAATCGAGGTCAAACGCCTTGTAGAGCATTTTGTGTTGCGTCCGCCTCTCTGCCCCGGATGCGGCAGGAGGACGGAGTCTGCGGGCCGGGAACAGGGCTACCGGTGTCGTCGATGCGGTGTTAAACTGCCTTCAGAAGCCGTGGAGAAAACATCTGTGCCGAGGAAAATTTCGCCCGGAATATATGAAGCGGCTATCTCGGCTCGGCGACATCTCACCAAGCCCGTCGGCCTCACCTACTTGGGCGTTGTGAATTCGCAGTAGGATTCGCCGGCCGCTATGCATTTAGTTTCGACCAGTGTTTCGATTCCCAGAACCTCGTTGAGTATGCCGGCGAGGTTTCCGCGGAAAAGCTGGCTGAAGGGTTTTCCGTAGTTCCGTCCGGTGGCGCATTCGTAGTTGTCTTCAGCCCTTATCAAGGCTTTTTTATTCTCGAAGTCGATGTGGATGTCGGTGAGCCGTGCGGCGTTGTGCAACAGCATCCAGTACCGCAGATATTTCGGAAGCATGTCAAGCCTACCTTCGATTATCGTTTTCAACCTCTGTCCCGAGCCTTTCCCGATGTTATAACCGACATGGTAGAGGAGAGCTTCGCCCGCAGTCCCGAGCTGGCGACGTATCCCATGAATCAAAGCAGTGTAAGAGGTTTCGCGGTAGATTATCACACGTTCACCCAGTAGCTTTAAAGGGAAATGCACTTCGTCCACAACCATGTTCGGGAGCTGTTTTCCGAAGTAACGTGTTTCCTTCACCACGGGAAGCAAATTTAGGCTTTTGGATATTTGTTCTGGTGAATAAGGTTTGTTGGTGAAGTCGGCGGCCAAATTGGTTTCGACGGTTTCTTTATCTGTTTCGACCGTGGGGCTTGTTGTGTATAGGTTTATGAGGTTGATGCCGTAGGAGGCGAAGACTGAAAGAACCTGCATCAAGGCGCCGGGCTCGTTCTTCAACTCGACCATGAAGAAGTATATTTCTCTGTCTCCGCATAGCAGCGCCCGCGGCGAATCGATCGCTTTAGACATGTCATATACGCGCCTTGCAGGGAATTATGCTTTTTGTTTGGCCATGGGCTATTTCGAGAAAATTTCGAGGATGGCGTCGTCGGCGAGGGCTACGCCGTATCCGGCGATGGCTCTGACCGCTCTGATGATGAGCCCGAGGATATGTGCTTCTTTTTCAGGTTTTTTGATGATTTGTTTGAATGCTTTGGTGTAGAGGTTTCGGACGGTCTCCATTTTGTCGATGACGGTGCTTGCGAGGCCGAGGTCGTGTTTGAGGAGAGCCTTCAACGCGTCATCGAGCATTTCATCCACGACCCGCGTCATTTCGTTGATGGTTTCGGCAAGCTCTTCACCAACTTTCTCCGTCTCTTCAACCCTTTCAGCCATCCGCATACAATAGTAGGCTACACGGCCCAGCTCCCTCACCGCGACAATCCTGACGACGAGGCTGGAGATGTCGCCGGCCTTGATGCTTTCCCTCACCGCGCTACTTCGAAGAGCTTGGAAACATATCCGCATCATCAGACGATACTGACGCGTCAACTCTACACCTCTTTCATAGGCGTCGCGGGCGAGGGTTTTGTCGTCAAAGCGGAGTGCTTTGGCGGCGTCGCGCATGACCGCTCGGGAGAACGATGTGAACCTTTCCAGAAGGGCGTCGATTTCGAATTTGGACGGGTCTACGAGGGACTGTAGCACGACGCGGTCGGCGTAATCTTCGACGATTTCGACTCCGATGAGGTTTTCAACAGCTTCACGCACCATCTTTTTCTGTGTGGGGGTCATTTTTTCGTCTGAAACCACTTCTGCGACGTCGTGGCCCATTATGTAGAAGTTGACGATGGCGAGGGCGAGGAGCTTGGGGTCTTTGAAATCAGATGTTTTGATGGTTTTGCTCTGTATCATGGGTTTCGAGCCGGTTGGAAGCAGCACGATGCGGTCGTCTTCCAGCTCGATTTTGACGACCTGCTTCTTATCTATTCCGAGGGATTTGACGTATTCTTTTGGCAGGGTTACGATGTATGTGCCGCCAGCTGTCTGCTGTACGGTGCGTAAATACATACGACGCTAACGTATTTTCCGTAATTTATGCATTCTGTATGTAATACAACGTGATTTTGACGAACGATACGGATAAATAAACGCGGAATCCTACCATCGAATCCAAGACATGAACCCGTTACTCGAAGCTCAAACACCAGAGGAGCTGGAAAAGGTTTGGCGAACACAGCGATGGAACGGAATAGTCCGACGCTATTCCGCCGAAGACGTGCTGAAGCTCCGCGGCACGTGGAAAATCGACTACACCGTTTCGCGGCTTGCTTCGGAAAAACTCTGGAAACTTCTCAACAGCCTTGACTACGTCTTCACGGCCGGTGCTTTGACGGGTAACCAAGGCATACAGCTGGCGGAAGCCGGCGCAAAAGCCATCTACGTCAGCGGCTGGCAGGTGGCCGCCGACAACAACCAAGCAGGCCACATGTATCCCGACCTTGGCCTCTATCCATCCAACAGCACATCCGACCTCGTCGCAAAAATCGTCAAAGCACTCCAGAGAGCCGACCAGATACAGCATCTCGAAAACAGGCCCAACAAAACCGACTATTTCCTCCCCATCGTAGCCGACGGCGAGGCAGGGTTCGGCGGCCCATTACATGCATTCGAGCTGATGAAGGCGATGATCGAAGCCGGCGCGGCCGGCGTTCATTTCGAAGACCAGTCTCCGGGCGAAAGGAGATGCGGCCACCTCGGCGGCAAAGTTCTCGTCCCAACGAAAAGGTTCATCAGCATCTTGACGGCGGCCCGTCTCGCGGCCGACGTCGCCGGTGTTCCGGCGGTTTTGATCGCGAGGACAGACTCCATCGGTGCACAGTATCTCACAAGTGATGCTGACCCGACTGACAAAAAATTCCTAACGGGTAAACGCACCGCCGAGGGATATTTCGAAGTAGAAGCTGGTCTCGAGATGGCTATCGAACGTGGCCTAGCCTACGCCCCCTACGCTGACCTGCTGTGGTTCGAGACTTCAAGCCCATCGCTCGAAGAGGCTAAACGTTTCGCGGATGCGATACATAGCAAATATCCGGGAAAGCTTCTGGCCTACAACATGTCGCCGTCCTTTAACTGGACGAAAGTCGTCGATGCCGAAGAACTGAGCGAGTTCAACAAAAAACTCGGCCAAATGGGCTACAAATTCCAGTTCATAACCCTCGCCGGGTTCCACACCCTCAACGCATCGTTGTTCGAGCTCGCGAAAAAGCTTGTCAAAGAGGGGATGAAGGCCTACGCCGAATTTCAAGGCCATGAAATGGAGCTGGAAAAGGCCGGCTACCGGGCCCTCAAACATCAGCGGTTCGTCGGAGTCCACTACTACGACGCGGTTTTGACGACCATCGAAGGAATGGAAACGTTGACGGCCCTCGCCGAATCAACCGAAACCGCCCAGTTCAAGTAGCCGGTGCCACAAGTGACCACAGTATACACTAACACAGACACGAAACAGGACTTCCGCGAAATCCTCAACAAGGACGCAGTCGACTTCATTACATATCTCGTCCAAACACATGGCCCAGCACTCAAAAACCTGTTGAAAAAACGCGTAGAAACCGCGGCCTTATTGAGGAAGGGAGCAGCCCTCGACTTTCCACCTGAAACAGCAGAAATCAGGTCGTCAAATTGGACTGTCGGTGAAATTCCCGGCGACCTCCGGGTCAGACACGTCGAAATCACGGGCCCCGTCGACCGGAAAATGATAATCAACGCTCTCAACTCCGGAGCCGACGTCTACATGGCTGACTTCGAGGACAGTTTTTCACCGGTGTGGGAGTCGACGCTCGCGGGCCAGCTGAACCTGATGGACGCTGTGAGGCGGACGATAGAATTCCGGAGCCCGGACGGAAGAATTTACAGGCTTCGTGAAAAGGTTGCGACGCTCGTTGTGAGGCCCAGAGGCCTTCATCTCGTTGAAAAGAACATGCGCATCGACGGCGAGCCCGTTCCAGCGGCTTTGTTCGACTACGGGCTGTATCTTTTCCACAACGCGTCAGAGCTACGAAGCCGTGGGACAGGGCCCTACTTCTACATCCCCAAACTCGAGCACTACCTCGAAGCGCGGTGGTGGGCCGACGTATTCAGAGAATCCGAAAAAATTCTCAACCTTCCACGTGGTTCAATCAAAGCCAGCGCCCTCATCGAAACCATAACCGCCGCCTTCATGATGGACGAAATCCTCTACGAGCTACGGGAACACATCACAGCTCTTAACCTCGGCCGATGGGACTACATCTTCAGCTTCATCAAACGGCTCGGCACCGACCCGCGTTATCTCATGCCAGACAGAAGCCATTTAACGATGGACAAACATTTCCTCAAATCAGCCGCCCTACTCCTCGTAAAAACAACCCACAGAAGAGGGGCCTACGCCATAGGAGGAATGGCGGCGCAGGTGCCGATACGCGGCAACCCCGAAGCACAGGAAAAGGCCTTCGCCAAAGTCCGGGAAGACAAGCTCCGGGAAATTTCTCAAGGTTTTGACGGAGCATGGGTTGCTCACCCCGACCTCGTACCACTCGTCAAACAGCTTTTCGTCGAAAACATGCCCGGCGCAAACCAGCTCCACGTCAAACACGAAAACATCGTCATCACCGCCGGTGATTTACTGAAAATTCCAGAAGGCCCAAGAACCGCCGAAGGAATGAGGACCAACATGGAAGTAGGCCTCCGGTACCTCGAATCATGGCTACGGGGAAACGGATGCGTCGCCATCAACAACCTCATGGAAGACGCCGCAACATTTGAAATCGCACGGGCCATCATCTGGCAGTGGGTCAAACATCGGGCAACGCTC
>JANWZT010000169.1 GCA_025054515.1 Candidatus Caldarchaeum sp. | reverse complement strand
GGGCCTTTTCACGTTCGTCACGGGATGGAAAACATCTTTGAGGCCTTTGTCGTTCTTCGCCTTCACGACGCTTGTTCTTCAAGTGTTTCTGGTCGGCGCCGTGGTCATCTACACAGCCATACCTCCGATAGTGGTCGCCGTCCATCAAGCCTTTGCGGCATCCGTCCTTGCCCTCCATTCATCCCTCGCAACAGCGGCCTACATGGTGCTCAAGACGGAAAAACCAAAAATAGGGCCAAAATCGCGGTAAACCATGTCCCAACTCACAACCACAGACTACCTTACGCTGGCGTTGATCATTTTCGGTATATTTGCAGCGCTTTTGGTCATCGGTAACTTTGGCAACCTCTTTGAACCGCTTTCACCACAGACGATACAGATAAATCGGCTTTACCAGTTTGTCTACATTTCTGGGTCGGCGGTGGGCGCTATCTTTCTCGGCGCGTTGTTGTTCATGCTTTATAAATTCCGAGACAAGAGTTGATGAAGTATGGAGCGGGCGAAAATTGTAGAAAATTTAACCATCATCGGTGCATTAGCTCTGTTTATCGTAATCGGCTGGTCTTCATGGGCGGTGTTGAATGATTTGGAGTCGGAGAAGCCGGCAGACATTACGATAAAAGTCATCGGACGCCAGTTTGCGTGGACGTTCGTCTACCCAGACGGAACTCAGAGCGGAGAGCTCCGAGTAAAAGCCGGCCAAACCGTCCGCCTTGAACTCACCTCGGAAGACGTTATACACAGCATCTACTTCAGAGATTTCGGACTCAAAAAAGACGTCGTCCCAGGGAAAACAAACGTCCTCTACATAACTCCTCTTGTTCCTGGACAATATTTAATACAGTGCACCGAATTCTGTGGAGAAGGACATTATTCCATGCTCGCTTGGCTGGTGGTTGAGTCATGACAACCGCAGCGGTTGAAAGAACACCTCCCAAGCCTTGGTACAAAAGCGTATATCAGATTCTTTCGACGACCAACCACGCCCACATAGGCATGCTTTACATCGCCGCCTCATACATATTCCTCGTCATCGGCGGGCTTTTGGCGTTGCTGATGCGGTTCGAACTGGCGACTCCACGGGGCAACCTCGTCGACTCCAACACCTATTCATCGCTTTTCACGATCCATGGTACCCTGATGATATTTTTCTGGGCAATGCCCGTCTTCGCCGGACTGGGAAACTACCTCATACCGAAAATGATCGGCGCGCCGGATATGTACTATCCGAAGCTCAACGCATTGAGTTTCTGGCTTTTCCTTTCCGCCGGCGTCCTGCTGCTCGCCAGCTGGACCAACATAGGATGGACGGGTTACGCACCTCTGTCCGTGATAACTCCTGATGTCGGTGTTGACCTATGGATTCTCAGCCTACACGTCGCGGGGACCTCTTCGATGGTCGGTTCGCTTAACTTTATCATAACAACGTGGAGGTTGAGGAGAAGTGACATAGGATGGTGGAGGCTTCCGTTATTCGTCTGGTCTTGGGTCGTGACGGCTTTCATCGTCATATTCGCCGTTCCCGTTCTCGCATTCGGTTTGACGCTGTTGCTTCTAGACAGAAACCTCGGAACGGGATTCTACCTACCTTCGGCGGGAGGAGACACGATACTGTGGCAGCATCTCTTCTGGTTCTTCGGACATCCAGAAGTCTACATCCTGGTACTTCCTGCCATGGGCGTCATCTCTGAAATCTTGCCGAGGCTCGTCAAAAAACCCATAGTAGGATACCGGATGATAGCTCTTTCAACGGTTTTGATAGCGGTCTTGAGCTTCGGCGTCTGGGCTCATCATATGTTCACAACAGGGTTGTCACCCCTCACGCTCGCGCCT
This sequence comes from Candidatus Caldarchaeum sp., assembly GCA_025054515.1. Lineage (GTDB taxonomy): Archaea > Thermoproteota > Nitrososphaeria_A > Caldarchaeales > Caldarchaeaceae > Caldarchaeum. The sequence continues at coordinate 764 of JANWZT010000169.1, read as the reverse complement.
TTCATGATAATGACGATGCTCGTGGCCATCCCCTCCGGCGTCAAGGTCGTCAACTGGGAAGCCACGATGTGGGGAGGGAAAATCAAGTTTAACACGCCGACAATCTTTACCATCGCATTCATCGGCACCTTCATCGTCGGCGGGATAACGGGTGTCTTTCACGCGGCCATCCCCGTCGACTGGCACATACACGATACCTACTGGGTTGTAGGCCACATGCATTTTATCCTGTTCGGCGCCATCTCTCAAGCAGCCTTTGCAGCCACCTACTACTACTTCCCGTACCTGACCAAAAGAATGTACAGCGAATCGCTGGGAAAAATCCACGCCATCACCGCTAACGTTGGCCAGTACATGGTGTTTCTTTCCATGATGGTACTGGGTTTGATGGGAATGCCTCGGCGATACCACGCCTATGTTGAAGAATACCAGGGGATGCACGTCATCGCGACGGTTGGGGCGTTCCTCATCGGCATCGGCACGGCCATCTTTCTGCTCAACATGCTTCTCAGCTGGAAATTCGGCCCGAAAGCAGATTCAGACCCCTGGCAGAGCGTCAAACACAACATGCCCGACTTCCTCGGCGAATACCTAAACGAACTCGACAAAAGATCTTCAAAGCCGCAGGAGGGAGGACACGGTGAAACCCGTTAACCCTATAGACGAAGCAGTTAAACGATATCAGACAACGGCGGTGGTAGCAGCGATACTCGTCCACTTTTTCATCTTCGTCACAGCCGTGGTCGTCATGGTAGTCCTCAAAC
>JANWZT010000168.1 GCA_025054515.1 Candidatus Caldarchaeum sp. | reverse complement strand
CGTAGTAAACCCCAGGCTCTCTAAACTTCTGCTTCCACTTTTTACCGGGTTTAATCTCCTCAGACTCAAAGAGATGCTCAGCCGGCCCTTCGTAGCACGCCACGATATGCGTTGTTTCGTCCTTGTTGACGAACTCTACCACCGTGTTCTTCTTTACGCTGAGAACGCTGGGCATCATGTAGATGTCGTCGACTGTTGGCGCGTCGCCGGGCTTCCAGCCCATCGGCGGAACGTCAGCCTTGTTTATGACAATCCTGTGTTTTCTTCCGCTGAGCAGCACAGCTGCTAAGGGAAGTGGAAGAAGGAAGAAAGGAATGTAGAACCACGGCGGAGCTGAGGCCCAGTCTGTCTGTCCAGCACGTGTCTCCGTTCTGACGCCTGTTTGCGTTGTGTTCAGCTGGACTGTGGCTGTGGAAGGAGCAGCTCCACCCGCTGCCTGCTGTGTCAAGAAGACTAAGTTAGTCACGGTTGTTGCATGCGTTACGTCGAAAAAGCGGGTCGCCGTCACAATTTCCGATAACGTGGCTGTGGCCAGCCTTGACTCCGTCACGAAACGAGTAGTGTAGACGACGTTAGTGAAGTATTCTGTGCGTGCTACACGCTCGGTCAGGGTTGCGGTGGAGGTCTGGGTTCTAACCGCCGTAAAGGTAGACGTAACTGTTGCTGTGAAGGGAATGGTTTCGGTGGAGGTTGCCGTAGACGTGGTGAATCTGGTCGATGTGACGGTAGCCGTCGCAGTCGACGTCGTGGACATGGTGGCCGTAGTTGTTGTGGTAGACGTCCCCGTGATGACAGAAGTGGATGTGACGGTGGAGGTTTCGGTTGACGTTGTCGTGGTTGCGAAAGTGGATGTAGTGGTAGCGGTTGTAGTTCTAGTGTCCGTCACAGTAGCCGTGGTTGTTTGTGTTGCCGTAGTTGTCTCTGTCACCGTAGAGGTGGTTGTCTGCGTGTTGACCAGCCTTCCGGGACAGAAATATCCATAGAAAGAATAGAGGTTGTTTTTGTTCTGCACGTCGAAGGTCGGAGGCCAGTCATACACTTTGTAGCTGTCTTCCCGCGGTGAAACATCTACACGTAATTCTTTTGGAAGTTTATCTCTTCTCAGCTCAGCTATTGTTTTGTGTAGGATGTTTTGGAAGACGTATTCGAGTCGGTAGCTGTCGGAGCCTCCCGCTATGTAGGCGCAGTCTTGGTACATGGTTACGCCGTGGACGAAGGTCTGGCCATACGGGTTGTCATGCGGCTGAATCCTGAAGGTGAACATAGCGGTTCCGGTGTTCTTGTCTATTGCGGACAGAAACCCGTTGTTAAAACTCAACTCCGAGAGCGGAAACCAATCTTTACTGATGAAACCACCTACGTAGAGGTAAGGTCCTCCAACAGCGGCGGAAAGCGAGTAGGAAAAATCGTAACCAACCAACTCAGGTGGACTGATTCCGCTCTGAGAACCAGGCACGTCATCGCGTGTGTAAACGTTTTCCACATAGTATCCAGCCGACCAAACCAGCTGAAAGCCACCTGTGTACCGGTATTTGTAAACCTCGACAACGTCATGTTGTGGTGCGTACAAATCAGTCGTGACGATGTAGATGTCGTCGTTTTCGTCGACCAAAACCTCGGTGCCGACGAAAAACCAGTTAGTCGCTTCTCGCTTGGTTAGCATGAGATGGTCTAGCAGGTCGAGGCTTGTTTTGTCGATCCGTAGAAGGAAGAGGTCTGACATATGACCCCTTAGCAGCTCTACAAGAGTAGGCGACTGAACCACTCCTCCTGCTACGTAGACGGCGTCCGAACCGACCGCTATCGATGTGGCAAAGTCAAACTCCGCAAACCAATCGTTTCCTCTCACGAAGCCCGCGACAGTATAGTACTGGTGGTTCACGTAGTTTAGGCTTGAGTCGAGTTTGATGACCAAAAACCCACCCTGTTTTCCGTCGAACTCGAAAATGGTCAAGCCGGTCAAGACGTAAAAGCCTGTTTCGTCGACGGCTACGTCAACGCCTTTGCCAAACAAACGCGAATATATGTTGGCGACACCCAGTCCAGACTTGTCTTTTGTGAGGAAATGCTGGTAGATTCCGGCGAGTTTGCAGTTGTTTTTGTCGAAGGATGCTACGAACAAGGCGGCCTCCGAGTCGCTGAAAAGATAGTATCCGGAGACGATTAGATGGGTTGTGTTGTGTTCGAGGTCTATGGCCATTCCCCGTGACATTGTATCCATCGGGAATTCGAGGTAGTTGGTGCATCGAAGCCTGTGGTCTGGTTCTAGAATGAGGATGTACGGGTTCAAAGCGTCCACAGGAAATTTTCCAGAGGTGTCGCGTACATGTCTGGCACCGACGACGTATATTCCGTTTTCGTCGACTTTGATGTCGTAGGCTCCTTCAAATTCCACCGGCGCTGCTTCATGGAAGGACCTCAGCATTCCAGACGCAGGCGAAGAAGATAGGCTGCCCAGCGGCAGCATCATTACTACTAGCACTAGGGCTAGGACCGCCCTGACCACCCCCAATCCCCCCGGACGCCGGGCTAATGGAACAGATATAAGGCCTTCGGACGATGACAGCAGGATGGACTTGGCGGCGTATTACATGGGAAATTTTTAGGGATAGATGAC
>JANWZT010000167.1 GCA_025054515.1 Candidatus Caldarchaeum sp. | reverse complement strand
CTCGAACATTATTTTGACGATTTCTTGAAATGGGTGAAAAGCAGCGGCTGGACCGACACGGTCATCGACGTTCAGGGCGCGGACAAAGAAGATGAATACCATCGGATATCTAACGGGGCTTACGAAGTGATTATGGCTGTAACGAAAATCGATGAAAAACTCGCTCACAACAAGAAATCCTACTTCCCAGCGGTTGACTACGGTAGATGCGTCTTCTGCGGACTCTGCGTCGACGCGTGTCCGTTCTACGCCCTCGAAATGATGCCGGCCTATGAAATATCCGAAATGGACAGGAAATCGCTTTTCTACAGCCCCAAACAGCTGGCTAAGCCAAGCCACAGAGGCCCGCCCGAGGAACTTGGCTGGACTGACAAGCTGCTGACCTTCCTGCGGGGATGACCGTGGCCGTCGAGCTAACCCCCAAAGAAAGGCCCGAAGCCTTCGAGCTGCTCCAGAACCTTAGAGCTTTGGCAAAGTCTCTTAGGAAATTTCTCGATACGGAAGACTTTGCCAGTTTTGAAGAGGCCTTGCGAACCCATCAAACGATAAAGGCGTCAAGGGTTTACGCACATCTTTCGGGCCATCTCGACCTCGACAACAACATCAATCAGCTCAAAGTCATCTACGAGTCAACCGGCGGCAAAATCGATGACATAGCCTTCGGAAGAATGCTCGACCAAGTCGTCTACACCATAGTCAGGGCAAACATCATGGCAACGGGCCTCGAGTTCAAACTCAAGAGGATGAGGAAAGGTTAGGCGAGCAGAGTCGGCAGATATATCGTTAGGCTGACGATGAAGAGGTTGATGAACCCGAGCGGTATGAGAAACCTCCATCCGAGGTCGAGTATCTTCCTCATCGTTATTCTAGTGTAAACCCCTCTGAAGAGGAATACGATGGTGAGTAGGACGAGGAATTTGATGAAAACCCACATCGGATGCAAGATGCTTTCAGGGATTCCGGGTATGGCGGGCCCGTGCCATCCTCCCAGATAGAGGTTGACTGTTAGGAAAAGCAGGGCGTCAAGCTTCGTGTACATCGCGAGCTGGATGCCGAGGAATCCGACCCCGCCGTATTCTACAATCCATCCTTCGACGAGCTCCTGCTCTGCTGTGGGCAGGTCGAAGGGGATTCTTTCCGCTTCGCTGACGGCCGCGATGAAGAACACCAGGAAGCCGATGAACTGGGTGACGATGAAAGGAAGGGACGTCTGCGCGTTGACGATGTTGACTATGTCAAACGACCTAGCGGCGATGATGACGCCCGTCAAGGCGATGAACAACGGAATTTCGTAGGCGAAAATCTGGAAAGCGAACCTGATCATGCCCACAAAGCTGTATTTGCTTCCGGACGCCCACCCCGCCAGTATGAGCGGAATCGGGCTGACCGCTATAAAGACAAAGACGAGAAGAACGCCGATGTCGCTCCTGAAGATCACCCAGTATTCGCTGAAAGGTATGAAAGCGAACAGCATGGCCGACAAAAACAGTCCCGTGAGCGGCATGGTTACGAAAAGCTTTTTGCGGGCCCGCGCCGGAATGATGAATTCTTTGGAGAGGAATTTCACGGCATCGGCTATTACCTGAAGCCATCCCCCATATTTCCCTACATGAAAAGGCCCGATCCGAAGCATCACCCTCGCCAGAAGTTTTCTCTCATACCATACCGAGAGGATGCCGAGAACCGCGACAAAAGCCGCGCCGGGGAATATAGCGGCTTTTACGAAGCTTTCGCTCGTCACGAATTTTATGATTTCAACGAGAAAAGGGGGTAGGGCGACAACCATGTCTCTACAACCTCTGAGGTAAATCCTTCAGGGTGAAGGCCGCGTAAACCGACGATGCGCTCAAAACCGCCAACAACAATACGACGTTCAAAGCGGACGCGGGATTGTCGATGACGGCCACCACCGAAAGGAAAACAGCCAACGCGATAACGGCGTAGGCGACGTAGACTATCGCATAAGGGAAATACTCTACCGGAAACGACGATTCAACCCACTCAAACGGCACTTGACCACTTTCGAAGGAAAGCCGCTTTCTTCGGCTCGTTTTCTTCGGTGCAAGAAGCTTGCTACCAAGCACAAGCAGAACTGGCAGTAGCGCGCTCAAAATTGTGTAGTAGATCAGTGCCTGGAAGTCCGCCATCGAAAGGTCAAAAGTTGTCGATTATTTAAACATGCGTCGTCAAAACGAAAGCCTTCTGTTGATATATTCTTTCAGGTCGGCTGCCCTGACTCGTTCCTGCTTCATCGAATCTCTGTCCCGCACGGTTACCGTCTGGTCTTCGAGTGTTTTGTAGTCAACCGTTACGCAGAAGGGCGTTCCTATTTCGTCCTGTCTCCGGTATCGCCTCCCGATGCTGCCGCTTTCGTCATAGAATACGTCATAGTCCATCAGCAGGTCTTCGTAAATTTTTCTAGCTACCGACGTCAGCTCTTGTCTGTCAACCAACGGGAAAACCGCCACCGTGATCGGTGCCAAGGCTGGATGGAGTCTCAGAACATTCCTTTCCTTCTCAGCTTGGTAACCGAGTTCCAAGAGTGCGAGAACGCTTCGGTCAACTCCCATTGAAAGCTCAAAAACATGCGGGATGAAGCTCACGTTGTCCTCGACTATTCTCA
>JANWZT010000166.1 GCA_025054515.1 Candidatus Caldarchaeum sp. | reverse complement strand
AGGTTGGAGGTCCGGCCGGCTGAAAGGTCGTCAACCACGGTAGCCGTATAGCCTTTACGTAGCATCAAATCAACGACATGCGAGCCGATGAAGCCTGCGCCCCCTGTGACAAGAACATGTTTTTCCAATATCACTCGTGCTGGGAACGTTTATTCATTATTTATGCTTTAAAACTCCTCGTTGTCCCAACATCTAAATATTTTTCGGAAAAAGATAACCTATGATTGTTTCGGTTGTTGTCACTGCTTTTAACGAGGAGCGTTTCATCGGAAGGTGCTTGAGTTCTCTTCTCTCGCAGGATATGGATTTTGAAATAATTGTGGTGGACGACGGCTCAGGGGATGGAACATCTAGAGTGGTTGACTCGTTTGTGAAACAATATCCTTCGAGGGTAAGGTTGGTGCGGCTGGAGAAGAACCAAGGGCTGGGGAACGCACGGAACATAGGTGCTCGTCATTCCAGCGGGAGGGTTGTTGTTTTTCTCGACGCCGACATGGAATTTCCCCCAGACTTCGTGAGGAAGCTCGTTGCACCCGTTCTGGAGGGAGCTGCGCTGGCTTCATGCCATTCATCGGAGGTCATCGCAAACACCGGCAACCCATGGGTCAAAGTGCAGGGTCAGAAAGTGAGAGGCGTCGGGCAAGCCGCCAAAACTGGGTTCATCCGTGCCGTTGATAGACAGTTTTTCCTGTCTGCCGGCGGCTTCGACGCTTCGAAAGGGTTTTTCGACGACGTGAGCTTTCACGAGAAGACAGGCGTCGAGGCTGTGGTCGTTGATGCCGTGCTTCTTCATCACAACCCGGACACCGCCAGAGAAATTTTCTGGAGAAACGTTTGGATAGGCAGGTCTGTGCTGAAACATCATAAACATGGTGATGTTCTTGTCATGCTGGTGAAGCGGCTTTTGGATTTCATTGCTTTCTTTGGTGTTGTGTTGCTGTTTACTCCGCTGTGGTTTGTTGACTTAATGTGTTTTCTGTTTTTCGGGCTTGTTGTGTTTAGACATCGGGCTCTGCCCTCTGATTCGGTTCGTGAGAGTATGTTGGTTCGGCTGGCTTACGTTCCTCTGTACAGGTGGGTTAGGGCTGCCGGCTTCGTCAAAGGTCTCTTAGAGTCTTTGTCTGGTAGGGGTTGGGAGAAAAAAGCATAAAAGGTTTGTAGAGAATTTTTCATCGTGCTGCTTCGGAGGATTGATAAACGAGCTTATTTAATTCGAATGGCTTACCGTCTAGACCCGTGGTCTGTTCCGTCCGCTCTTTTGAAGGTTTTGTTCAGTTATTTGATTTACTTTGTCGTACGGATTCTTTTCGCCACCAATCTTAGAGAGGTATTTAGAATCGTTTTGTTCGGAGAAACGGGAAAGCTTAGGCTTAGACATGGTTTTGGAACTTTTACAGTAAATAGAAACATGGTTTTACTCTGGGCTTATTTGCTAACGAAAGGAATACTGGTTTACGAAAAAGCTGGAAAGATTTACGTCTCATTCAACGGAGGAACGGTTTGTACACCATCGATTGACCGAATTTCGCTCTTAATCGAGCCATACGAGAAAGTTTACCGTATCTTCGATTTCTCGCGGAAGAAGGTTTTGGATGTAGGTGGATACTTGGGAGAGACGGCATATCTCTTCCATAAATGGGGAGCGAGCTGCGTTGTCGTCTACGAGCCTGACGACGTTTTAAGCAAACATGCGGAGCTTACGCTGCGGCTTAACGGGGTTAACGGCCGGTTGCACAAAGCTTTCGTCGGCGAACCGTGTTCAGCCAAGTCTGTTGACTGGCAGACGGTCTTGAATGAGGGGTTTGACGTAGCTAAAGTCGATTGCGAGGGATGCGAGGGGTTTCTGCTTTACGTACCGGACGAGGTTCTGAGGAGGGTTCCGTACTGGGTTATAGAATGCCACGACTACGAAACATATAGACGACTCGAAGAAAAATTCACAAAAGCTGGATTTATCACTAGCTTTAGAGCCTACTATTGGAGTGGTGTTCACTGTATAATAAGCGACCATAACAAACCTAGTAGAGATGTATTACGGGCGGCACCTTTAATAATACTGTCGGCAAGCCATTCTTTCCTCTAAATTTTCCGAATCAGATTATGATAGTAGCTTTGTTCTAAAAGATAGGGCTTCTTGTGGCTAGCAGGTGGAACCTGTATTCAATGGGGTTTATCATGTAGACGTGAAAACCGTGATTCTTCAGAGCTCGAATTATAGCCTTGAACTCAAAGTCTTCCCGGGAGTAGTGAACCTCGACGACAATCGCAGCAACCCTACCTAAATCCAATGTCGGGTCTGTCAACACATGGTATCAGCGCCCTCAATATCCATTTTTACGAGGTCGACGGTCGGCAACTCATATTTCTTTATCAATGTGTCGAGCCTAACCGTGTCGACTAGGATTGTCCTACCCTTTTCAGGTTCATGATGACTTGACCGCTTCGTGGAAGATAGCCGGCCACCCATCGAACAACCACCGGCGTCGGGGCCGCTTATTAGGAACTCCATAGGTCTATTGTCCTCCACCCATAAGGCGGCCCTAACGGCATGAATGACGCCGTCGGCTGGGATATTACCAACTAGCTTGCGGAAGTTCGCTGGATTGGGTTCTAATGCGATTATGGTTCCACCCTTTTTTCTTAAAAGGC
>JANWZT010000165.1 GCA_025054515.1 Candidatus Caldarchaeum sp. | reverse complement strand
AAACGTTGTTCCAGCCTCACCTAACTTGTCCAGCATGTGGTTCGGAGAACACGGAAAAAGTCCGGGTTTTTGTTCATAGCTGTGGGGCAAACATTTCCCAACATCTTCTCCCCATTCTCGCCAACTGTCCCAAATGCTCGGAAAGGCTTGAAAGCAAGGACTTCGTCGGTGAAAACATTCGCTTTGTCTGCAACGAATGCGCAACAGTGTTTGAGAAGCCAGAATCTAAAGCAGAATGCGTGTCCTGCGGAACAACAAAAGACGTGTCGGAGCTGTCTTTCACTATTTTGAAAAAATATTCCCTGACAGAAAACGGGGCCATATTGCTTGAAGCCCGTGACCCTAGTAGGTTTTTGATCAAAAAGCTCCTTGAAGAAGGTTTCAAAGTATCCGAAAATTTGGTGGTAAGAGGTGTAAGTGGTACGAACCATGTCCTGAGTATTGTTGCGGTGAGCCTTGGTGAAAGCCGCGTGTATGAGGTTGGTTACTTCGTCGACGCTGAAACTTTGCTGAGGTTTGCCGTCAAGAGGCTTGACATCGAGAAAACGAGCATACCCGGGGCGGTGGGGAAAATTCGGTGGATCGTTGCCGCGGTTGAATTCGCGGAGCCAGCGCGCAAAACCGCCGAAACTTTCGGCATCGAAATCGAGGAGGTCAAACTTGATTGAACAAACGGCGGTGAGGTCGGTTTTCGGCCTTCTCCAGTCATACTGGGTTCATTTGAGTGTTCTGGCCCTCGTGTTGACTGTTTTGGTCTCTTTCAGAAAACTCCAGAATGCTGAAAAGAGATCCAACGCCGAAAAAGAGCAAACCTTTTTCCTGACTATTCTCTACGTCATGGTGAAAAGCGGTAAAACCGTTTTTCAATCCTTCAAGGAGGCGGCGGCCAGAAAAAATTTCCTCAGTCATCTTTCATCGGTCGCCTCTTATATTGTCAGGGATTCTGAGTCTCGGACACTGGCCGAAAGCATGCGCCGGTTTGTCCATCCGAGCAAAGAATTCATGCTCTTGATGGGTTCCCTAGGGGAGGATTTGGAAGGCGGGTTTGGAGTCGTGGAGAAGTTGGAAAAGCTGATCGAACAGGCCATCATGAGGGAGACAGACCGATGGCGGAGATATGTGGAAACAGTGGAAACTTTGGGCGAAGTGGTCGTGGCTGTAATCCTTCTGATACCTCTAGTCTACATCGTGGGAGGATTGCTTGGGGGATTTCCCCTAATCTACGCCGTCGTCATCGCCGTGGCGGCCGCCTCGGTTTTCTATGTGGTTTCTACGGCGAGCGAGCCGCTTCATCTGGTCGACCTGCCGAAATGGACTATCGTGGTTTCGGCGGGTTTGCTGCTGGCGTCGGGTGGTCTGCTGTTCCTCGGTCTTCTCGGATTTTCACCGCAGACGACGGGGCTGGCCGTGGCGTTTACTTCTCTCGCTTGGGGTTTGTTCGTGCATTTTCGGTATCTCCGTGTTTCGGTTGCTGAGGGAGAAGCCGCGTTTCTACTTCTCGACAGCGTCGCGGCTCGTCTGCGGGCCGGATATCCGATAGGCAGAAGCCTCGAAACAGTTTCCGACCCTCGATACAGTCGGTATGCTCTGTCCGTCGCACGCGGGCTGTCCCTCAGGCCATTCAACAGGTTCATGTCTCTCGCCATGGAAACGGTGAAAATCGCGAGACTTGGAGGGCTTGGGTCGGAAGCACTCGGGTTGTTGGCGAGGCTTGCCCTCGCTATTCATTTGAGCTTCACCGGCGCGCGGAACAGGATGAAGCTTTACACGGCCTTGGCCCTTGGCAGCGGAGCCGCCATCGTATTGGTTTCCGCGATAGTCGTTCTACCCTTCACCCAAGTTCCCGCACCAGTCGAAGCCGAAGTCCAAAAACTAATCATCATCCCCCAAATCGAGCCCGTACTCCCCCTCGCCATGCTCGTCAGCTACACCCTCGGAGCCGTCGTCGCAAAGGTGGAAGACCAGACGATCGCATGCACTTGGCGCGCGGGAGCAGGAGTCCTCATCACCCTAATCACATATTTCATCGTACAAGCCTTCATACCAGCACAAATTTAAGCTTCGGACAAACGATCGACACGGCTGGCACGGAACGCCAAATTCCACGAAAAGGCGCTTCCCAACCACTTCACCGACGCCAGCAACCTCGCATACACGGCTCTGTTCGAAGCCGCGTCAACCTGAGGAGTTGCAACACATACGTGCAGTTAAGTTCCGATGCGGATGGTATACCATGGAGTCGACGACCAACTCCCATGCTCGAATTCTCCCAGACTTATCCAAGCAGCCCTATGATGGACATCACCGCAGGAGGTCATCACATGACCATTTCCCGCTTTATCCAAAAAATTTCTTCAGTTGACCGATATATAGGCAGTAAAAACTTATCTATAGGATTTATACACAATTTATTCGTGAGAGAGCTAATTAGAATGTGGTCTCACACACAGATGATAACCGCGTTCATTGTATCTGCGGGGCTCTATGCCGCGCTCCTCTTTGTCTTCGCCGCCCTCCCGATCTGGATAATTCCCGGGGTTACGGCCATCCGTCCGGGAAACGCCATACCGCCGTTCACCAGCCTACTGTTCGGGCCTGCGGCGGCTTGGGGCTCAGCCGTGGGCAACCTCATTGGGTTCGACATTCTTGGGGGAGCTTTAAC
>JANWZT010000164.1 GCA_025054515.1 Candidatus Caldarchaeum sp. | reverse complement strand
CTCATATATAGGATTAAATATCGGCTATTTGCGTGTAAATCATTCGTTGCGGAGGTGAAGATGATTGGAAACAGCAAAACCGGTTGAACCAAAAGTCGCGCAAGTAATCGACAAAATCCGACGTGACAACATCCGATACGTTGACCTCCAGCTGACCGATGTGCCGGGTAAACTTCATCACATCACAGTTCTGGCATCCCAGTTGACAGAGGATATCTTCGAGACAGGCGTCGCCAAGCTCGACGGCTCTTCGTTGAGAGGTTTCGCAGAAATCTATGAATCCGACATGGTTTTGAAGCCTGACCCATCAACGTTTGCGGTGATGCCGTGGGCCACAGACGACAAAAAAACCGCGAGGATGATATGCGATGTCTACAAAGGCTACGGTGGAGGAAGGTTCAGCAGAGACCCCAGGTACGTGGCTCAAAAGGCCGAGGAATACCTGAAAACACTCGGTTATGACATATCGTATTGGGGCCCTGAAATAGAGTTCTTCGTTTTCGACAGAGTACACTGGGACGTCAAATCACCGTTCGAAGGAGTTAGCTACAAAATCGAATCCCGTGAAGCAGCATGGAACAGCAGCGGAACCAACTATCCCATCCGTTTCAAAGAAGGATACTATCCGGCTCCGCCGCAGGATACTTTGATGGAATACCGGAACGAAGTCTGCAGAATCTTGACTGATTATTTTGGCGTCGAGATCGAGGGTCATCATCACGAAGTCGCGACAGCGGGCCAGTGTGAAATCGACATGAGGTTCGACACGTTGAAAAGGATGGGGGACAAGGCCCAGACCTACAAATACGTTTCAAGAGTTGTGGCTAATTCGATGGGTATGGTTGCGACTTTTATGCCTAAGCCGATTTTCGGAGACAACGCATCGGGGATGCATGTGCACGTCAGTCTTTGGAAAGACGGGGTGAACACGTTCTACGACGAAACGGACGAATACGCCGAGCTGAGCCAAACGGGAAGATACTTCATCGGAGGCCTCCTCGAACATAGCAGGGCGTTGACAGCGATAACCAACCCATCGACAAACTCTTACAGAAGGCTCGTCCCCGGGTACGAAGCACCCGTCTTCATCGCCTGGAGCAGGGCCAACAGGTCGGCGAACGTCCGAGTTCCCGTCTACTACAGAGGCCGCGCGGCCAGCAAAAGCAAAAGAATCGAGTTCAGGACGCCCGACCCTTCATGCAACCCGTACCTCTGTTTCGCGGCTATGGCAGCGGCTGGGGCAGACGGAATACGGAGGAAGATCGACCCCGGCGACCCCGTCAACGAGGACATCTACAAACTCGACCCAGAACGCAGAAAACAACTGGGCATAAGGGAGCTGCCCGGCTCCCTCCGCGAAGCCGTTGAAGAACTTCTCAGCGACCGAGAATTTCTCAAGCCCGTCTTCAGCGACGACTTGATCGACACAATTACCGAACTGCAGTTAAAGGCCTTCATCGACGTCACAACGAAGCCTCATCCCTACGAATTCTACCTGTACTTCGACGTGTGATCGCCTTGGTCAAGGCCTATGTTCTGGTTTCGGCGAAGCCGGGAACTTCCGAGGAGATCGTAAACTTTCTCAGAAAAGCATCGGAGGTAAAGGGTGTTGTTTCCGCCGACTCGGTCTTCGGTCGTTACGACGCTATCATAACTCTCGACGTCGAAAATCTTGAAATGCTTTCGCAAGTCCTCTACAAAGTGATCGAGAAGATTCCCAACGTCGTCAGAACGGAAACATGCATCGTAATGTTCAGTGGGAACAAAAAATGACGAAAGTTTTTGCCTACGTTCTCGTAAGAACCGAGCCCGGGACTTCGCATCAGATAGTTTCGTTGAGAACTATGCCGGGAGTGGTTTTGGCACACAGCGTCTTCGGTCGCTTCGACGCGGTTTTGGTTGTTTCCGCAAACAGTTTGGAGGAGCTTTCGACCAAAGTGTATGAGATAGTTTCGAAGCAGCCGAGCGTCGTCAAGGTGGAGACGCTCGTCTGCCTGCCCACCCCTTCCGAAAAGGCCCCGAAGAAGAAGGAGGAGATAAAACTCGTCACGTCATTTCATTGCCCCAGTTGTCACGCGTTGAACGAAGTCGAAGCCGCGACCTGCTTTTTCTGCGGATACAAGTTCAAATAGTTTTTTTACAGATATTTATATCGGCTGACAGTTTGTTTTTGTGGGCGATTCTATGCCTATTGCTTTTCTCCTTCTGAACGTAAGGCCGGGGAAAGAGGAGGAAGTTCTCAGCCTACTTAGGTCGATTCCGGAGGTCAAGGAAGCTCAGAGAGTTTACGGGGTTTATGACACGGTTGTTAAGGTTGAGGCCGATTCGATGGAGGGGTTGAAACAGGTAGTTAACAATCGTGTCAAGAAGATTGAGAACATTACCTCGGTTGTGTCGCTTATAGTGATGCACTAATGTTTATGGGCTGGGGTCGGCGTAGGGCGGGTAGGGTTGTCTGAAGGCCGTCGGTTTTCCCTACCCAAGACGGAGAAACAGCATATCGAGTTCAAGGAGAAGCTGATTCCAGAGATTCATCTCCGAGTTGAGAAGAAACAGAAGCTGGCGAGTCAGATGAAGTTTCGTCTTGAGAACGGCGACGGGACAGCTGTTTATGTTTTGGGTGTTAGGGATGACGGCTCGGCGGCGGGGATTTCGGAGTTTGAGTTGGAGGAAAGTTTGAGTG
>JANWZT010000163.1 GCA_025054515.1 Candidatus Caldarchaeum sp. | reverse complement strand
CCATGAATGGGTGAAGCAGGAAAAAAAGCAGGTCGTCATCGGAATAACTGACTACGCTCAGAAAAAACTCCGCGAAATCATTTACATCGAGCTTCCGCACCTCAACACAAAAATCCGCGCCAAAGAAGTTCTCAGCACCGTCGAATCGGTCAAGTCGACGGCGGACGTTCTTTCCCCGGTTTCGGGCAAAGTCGTCGAAGTCAACTCCAAGCTACTCGACCATCCGGAGCTTCTGAACGAATCACCCTACAAAGAAGGATGGATAGCTAAAATTGAGCTTTCGGACCCGGCGGAACTCGGTAAACTCATGGACGCCGACGAATACACACGGTACCTCGAAGAACTCGAAGAAGAAAAGACCGAAGAGGAAATTTGATCAAGCAAACAACGTAATATCACGCGCAGGGTAGTGGTTGAACGAAGACTCGATGATATCTTGGTCGTTTATGATGAGGGGGTTGAATCGTCTTCATGGTTTTCGGGACGACTGTTAGGGTGTCGGGGGTGGATGTTCACGTTCCGTCGGAGAGAGACGGTTGATGAGGACGGTCGAGTCCGAGGGGCTATGGTGTCTGACGTGTTGTGTTCTGGGGGTCGTTGACTTTATATTGTGTTGGGTTACCTTAACCCCTGAGAAGGTTTAGCGGAGAGTTGGGTTGAATGGTGTTAGTTAGGGTTCAGCGTATCACGAGCTACACGGACCCGGAGACGATGAGGCCTGGGAAGATAATCGAGCTTGTTGAGGTACGGCGGAGCGGCGGGTTTCAGGCGGTCGGCATGGGTGAGGAGTCGGCGATGGTTCAGCGGATGCTTCAGACGGCGATGCTACAGCTTCAATCGATGGGGTTGATGCCCATCACCCGCGAAAACATCTTCCCAAAAATCATACTGTATGTGACGGAGCAGGAATACGACCTGCTCAACGTCAAGCTGGAAGTAAACGAAGTTTACGAAGTAAGCTTCTCCAACGGGACCATAACCTTCAAACGCCCCGAAGGAATTGGGTGAAAAATAACCGGGGTTTATACTTCGGGTAGGTCGACGAGGAATCTTTTGTTGAGCCCGTAGTAGACGGTCGCCATGAACCCGCCGATGAAAACGACCAAAAGCCCGAGGACTGCGAAGACGAGGGTGAACGGGATTTCGATGTAGACGTTGAGGAACGTCGATACGGGAAGACCTTTGTCGCCGAGGAGGACGAGGTAGGGGGCTCTTCCTCCGTCGTTGATGTATTCGCCGAGTATGACGGTGAGGGCGGCGAGTGGGCCGAGGGCGAGGGCCATTCTCGTGGCTGTTCCGGCTCCTCGTTTAACCTGCCTCCAAACAACGGCGGAAACCACGGCGAGGGCCGTAACAACGGCCATTTTTCCCGCGAAAAGTGGTAACACGTTGTAGGTCGCGGCCGCCGTTCCGAGGATGTTGTTGTAGAGGATTGGTGCTTTCTCACCGAGCGCCAACAGGTACCAAAGCCCGAAGAAGGGTTGTGCGGCGAGGAACAGGACACCGTGCCAGAGGCCTATCCACATGAACTTGGCTGATTCGTTGCCTTTGATGGCGAAAAAGGCTGCTGTGACGAATCCTCCGACGGACATGGCCGCTGTCCACGTGTGAAGTATGAGCGGCGGATAGAGGGGGTTGAAGAAAACTTGGAGCCGTGCGATGTCCTGCATGCCTTGTAGCGCCATTCCGACGGCGTGCGGATACGTTATCTCGGTGAAGATGTATCTGAAGCCCATGGGGACGGCGAATCCGGATAAGGCCATGACGAAGCCGAGGGCCGAATGGGTGCTGGGCTTGATTTTGCCCCATGTGTACCAGAAGAGGGCTATGCTGGGTATTCTGATGATGATGGCCGTCAAAGCGATCAGTAGCGGCCAGAACATTATGTCGGTCGCTATGGCGAGGAGTGTTGGGAAGAAGCCGGCGAGGATGACTGTGATGATGGTTCCCCAGACGCCGCTGAACAATTCGTGGACGATGAGAATTTTGAAGACCCGTCTTCCCATGATTTCGAGGGATGGGTCGTTGCGTCGCCATCCGAGGAATCGGGCCATCGCCGATATCCAGCCCGTTCCGATGGTGATGTTGACGAAGACGAGGTGGACGAGCACCGCCAACCCGAGAAGGTTGAAGCTAAAAAGCTCAGTCGGGTTCATTCCTCCACACCCGCCCCCCTTCTCAGAAGCTTAACGAATTCAAGAGGCCTCGTTGCCACGAGATACATCCCGTAAATGCCTCCGACCGCCATCACCGTAAAAGCAGCTGTAAACAAAATCATCACCGACGCGGGAACCGGCGCCGGCGTCACAAGCTCCTCGGGGTAAAGCAGTCCGTAGACGGTCCAAGGCTTGCGCCCGACTTCCCGGACATACCAGCCAAGCGTCGAAGGCAAAATCGCCCCCAACAAAACCAGCAGAGCGAACAGGAACAGAAGCTTCCTCCGGCCGACGAATTTCTCAAAAACCGAAACTATCTTGGTAAGAGGCCCGAGGCGGTAAACCGACGCGGTCAATCCAACCGCTGCGACAAGCGCCACAACGCCGGAAGCTATTTTTGCGTAGTAGGCTCCGTTAATCAGCCCGATCTTCTCCTCCGCTTTCGCGAGGTCTGCGAGGCAGAGGTCTCGGAGCTTGATGTTACCGGAAGGCCCCGGCGTGTATCCGGGAACGACCGCTGACGCGACTTGGG
>JANWZT010000162.1 GCA_025054515.1 Candidatus Caldarchaeum sp. | reverse complement strand
ATCGCTCGGATTCGCCCTCGACAAGTTGGTCGACATCGCCATCGACTCGGTTCTCAGCGTGGTGAAGGAGAGTGATGGAAAGCTCAAGGCCGACAAAGACGACATCCAGATCGTAAAGAAGATCGGCAAAAGCTTGAATGAAACGGAGTTAATCAAGGGTGTTGTGGTCGATAAGGAAGTTGTTCACGCCGCTATGCCGAAGCGGGTGGAGAACGCTCGGATAGCTTTGATCGACAGCCCCTTCGAAATTGAGAAGACGGAGTTCGACGCCAAACTCAACATAGAGACGCCCGAGCAGATGAGGGCCTTCATGAAGCAGGAGGAGGAGATGCTCCGCCAGATGGTTGAAAAGATTTCCGCCGCCGGCGCCAACGTCGTGCTTTGCCAGAAAGGAATAGACGACCTTGCACAATATTTCCTCGCGAAGAAAGGCATAATGGCGGTTAGAAGAATTAAGAAGAGCGACATGGATAAGCTCGCGAAAGCGACGAAAGGCCGTGTTATTTCGAGAATCGACGACCTGACGTCGGAAGACCTTGGATATGCGTCGTTGGTTGAGGAGAGGAGGGTCGGTGAAGACAAAATGGTCTTCGTTGAAGGATGCGAAAACCCGAAGTCGCTCACCATCTTGATCCGCGGCGGAACTCAGCGGATAGTGGATGAAGCGGAACGATCTCTCAAGGACGCGATAAACGTCGTCAAAGACGTTATCGTCGAGGGGAAGGTGATACCCGGTGGAGGAGCCGGTGAAATCGAGGTCGCCATGAGGCTGAGGGATTACGCGAAAACTCTGCCGGGAAAAGAACAGCTGGCGGTCAACAAATTCGCCGAAGCTCTTGAAGTCATTCCTTCACAGCTCGCCGAAAGCTCCGGCATGGACCCGATCGAGGCGATCGTCAACCTCACCTCCAAACACAAGGAAGGCCACATCACTTACGGCATCAACGTCTTCAAATCAGAGCTCGCCGACATGAAGCAGCTCGACGTACTCGACCCGTTGCTCGTCAAAAAACAGACCATCAAATCGGCGGTCGAAGCCGCGGCGATGGTCTTGAAAATCGACGACATCATAGCTGCTTCGAGGCTGGAAACCCCCGGAGCAGGTAAGAAAGGAGAATCCAAGGAAGAAGGCGGAGTTGGCGAATCAGAGGACTGAGGCCAAAACGGCCCTGCTCCGCCTCACTAAATATGAGAAGGCACGGATTATAGGGGGGCGGGCTCTTCAGCTTTCGCTTGGCGCGTTTCCATTAGTCGAGGTGCGGCCAAACGAATCCAACATCGACATAGCGAGGCGGGAATTTGAAAGAGGAGTTCTTCCGATCATCATTCGGCGGAAAAAATCAGACGGCTCTTACGTTGACATTCCGTTGAAAGAGTTGTTACAAAATGGTTGAAGGATACGGCGACGACGTGAGGAACTGGGCTAACGCGTTTATTCTCTTACTGGCTGTAGCCCTCTCGTTTTTCATAATGGACATGGTCTTCGGCTTCCAGCTAACGCCCACGTTCCTTTTCTTCTCAGTATATTTTCCTCTTCTGTTTACGGGAATTGTGTTTTTTGTTAAGTTGTTTCGCAGAGTCCGCAGGTAATAGCTACAGAAGATTGTGGTAATAAGAAAAATTTCGCCGACATACACCGATAAATCGAAGCGTTTTTCACACTTGGTTAGATGTTTCGCAGCGGAGTGAAAGACCTCAGAGGATGGGGTCGGAAGACAGCTGATTTCCAGTACAACCAGTCAAGGCGGATAATCAACGAAGTAGTTCACACATTCATCAACTTTTACGGGCCTGATGAACTCGTCAGCGGTTTCGCTGAACCCTACTTCACCGATTTCATTATCGTCACCGCGGGTCTGGACGAAATGTCCGCCGACTCGACCATCTACATGGGTTCGATTCTCAAGGAATGCATCACGCCGAAAGAAGGAGCCGCGGTTTTGGGCGGCCGGTTCGTTACCCGGTTCCGAATCCCACAAGAGCTTCCGACCGTTGCAAAGTTATTCGGTTTTTCGGATAAGCGGGTGGAACATCTTCTTTACTGCAGCAGAATGGTTGCGAAGACCGACAGCGTCGCTTTGCAGGACGGCTTCGACCTTTATTTCCACATGATGATTCTGTCCAGCAGCGGCTTGTGGACTGTGATACAGCAGAGCATAAACCCGTATACCTTAGCCGTCCGCAGGTACCACTGGTTTTCAGACCGTGTTAAGAGCTTCGTCGACGAGCCGCATACTGGAATCGTTTCTGAGGAGAGGAAAGACCGTGTTCTCGACATGACAGCGAAAGAGAGCCGTGAATCGCGTGCTGCGTCTCTTGAAATTCTTTCGCGGGACGTGGCGAAGCTTCAGCGAATTCACATGTTTTCCCGCATCCCGAACCAGACGACCTTAGACGAGGAAGGCCTAAAGATTGCGGATTTCCTCAGGCCTTTGCCCGCGGAAAGAATAAACTGGGCTTTGATGTATCGGCTGGAGCGGGAGCCGCCGAAAGATTACGAGCAGCTTTTGGCCGTTAAATACGTGGGCCGGGGTATCGTGAGACTGTTGGCCTTCGGTGTCTACGTGCTGCATGGAATCAAGCCGAGCCTCGCAGACCCGGCCATCTCGGCATCGGAATATTCCCAAAGGTTCGACGAATCACATCTTCTTTGGAGGCTTCAGCAGGTCGTCGAATCGGTCAAATCGTCAAATCTGTC
>JANWZT010000161.1 GCA_025054515.1 Candidatus Caldarchaeum sp. | reverse complement strand
AAATTTGACCCGCAAAACCGTGTAATCATGGCCGGTAGATTCGTCAAGCCTTGTCAGACCTAACTTGGTAAGGAAGGATGATTTGTCAACCTTCAGATAACGGAATGAGATTTCGCCGTTGGTTCTCTTCGGCGCGTCGAGAAGGTACAACTCGTGGCCAGTAATCTTTCGCTCAACCGGGGCAGCCGATTCAAAATCGGGCAGAAGGTCGATCAAACCGAGGCCATTTTGGAAAGCGCCGAAAATCACTCCGCCCGAAACGTTACGATGACCCGGCAGCTGAGCTTTCTCGAGTACCAAAACATCGTATCCGCTTCGTGCGAGCTGGATGGCCGCCGCAGACCCCGCGAGACCGGCCCCGACCACTATGACGTCGAACTTATCTGCCACCAGCACCGCCCCCAAGTAAGCCGATAATATTAGGTACAAGCTGGTAGAGGTCTCCTCTGATTCCGTAGTGGGCGATTTCGAATATCGGCGCTTTCGGGTCAGTGTTTATGGCGATGATCTTCTTTGACTTTATCATGCCGACACGGTGCTGTACGGAGCCGCTCACGCCGAGCGCTACATAGATTTCGGGAGAAACTGTTTTACCCGTCTGGCCCACCTGTCTTTCCGAAGTTACGAGACCTTCGAGCTCCTTCAGCTCCGCGTGAATCAAAGCCCTCGTCGCGCCGAGCTCCGATTTGACACCGTATTTTTCTTTCAACAGGTCGACCAGCTTTTTCGCGATCTCATAGCCTTCCTTCGGGTTTTTCGGGTTGCCGGCGCCGTCTTTCAATATACCCAACCCGATGGTCACGACTACGGTCGCTCCCTCAAGGTCGATTGAACTTTTCGGCACCTCCTTTTCTTCGATGATTTGGACGGAAAAGTCTTCGGGGTTCGGCTGAGGCCTAAATCTTATCTTTTCACCTTTCCTGCTCCAGTCTTCGGGAAGAGGTTCGTAGTTTCCAGGCCTTATGCTCGCTATCTGAGGTCTGTGCCTGGGAGTGAAGATTTTAGCTACGCGTGTCGCAAAGTCGGGCCTTATTTGAGCGATGACATTTTTGAACGTTGTGTTTAATGGTCCGAAGTAGTAGTCCTCTACCGCGAGGCTGATGTTGTCTGTGGCGAGGCCTGTGTTTAGTCTGTAGGCGACCCGCGGCGATAGGTCTCTGCCCAGCTCGTCGGCGACGAAAATCAAGGCGTAGGGTTTGAGCTTTTCAGCCATCTCGCAGACTACCCGTGTGTAGGGAAGGCAAAGATAGCTCGAAAGCCAAGGTTCGTCCGCGTAAACCACCAAGTCAGCACCACGCGCAATAGCTTCGTCGACCACTTGGTCAAGACCATACCCTACCAAAACGGCGCCGACTTTCTGGCCTATCTGGTCTGCTACCTTACGGGCCGCCGCCAATATCTCGAGGCTGGGTCTTGTCAGCTTACCTTTTTCAGCCACACAGTAGGCCCAAACATCCCTATACTGCTCTAGCGACAACTTTCAACCCTCCGAAAACCTCCTCCAAAAGGTCTTCAATCGTGAAGACTCCCACAACCTGCTTCGCAATCAGCTCATTCACCAGCTCCTGAGGCAAGTTGTTCACGGGGTCGCCTTTCTTAAAGGGCCCGTAAGACTTGTCGTTCCAGCTGATTTTGTCGTGATCTTTCTTAAACACGAGGGTTTCGCCCACAAACTTCTGCGTGGGCGGCTTGCCGATTTCGTATCCTGGGCCCACTATCGTTGGAGAGCCCATGAACCCGATTTTCGATGGGTCCGCTTCGATATAGTCGGCGTTCCATACGAAAGTGGTGGGAATCTTCTTCGGATAAGAGTTGCCTCTCACCATTTTCTGGTTGCCCGCCGCCGGAACCCTCGGCTCGTAGTGGGCGTCGATGGTGAGGAGACAGGGAATTGAAACTTTCATCTTTTGAATGATGTTTCCTATTTTCCTTTCAGCGATTACATAATCCCGGTCTGGCGAAATTTCAAAATCTCTCGTGAAAGCTATGCTCGGAATCAGTTTTCCGACCATCTGGCTGAGGGCTTCGGCCGTCTGCGGGCCCACGTTACCTGTCTCGCCATCGCTCGTCTTCATGCCGGTTATGATGATGAATTTGGACAACCCACTTCTGTAGTTTTGAAGTTCAGTTAGTAGCTCTCCTTTACTTATCTCTCCTCGTTGAAATCTGGCGACGAGATTATGTGTCATCGTCTTTAGCTTAGAGTAGATATAATGTGGTATGAGGTTTTTTTCGTACAGTTCTTCTGCGACCGCAACGACTTTTTCAACCGACTCGTTTTCCACGGCCTGTATGAGTTTGTCGGCTGCTTCGAAATGGTTTTTCAGGACACGGTTGATGCCGCATGCGAGAGTGTAGGCCGTTGCCCACGTGTCTGCTCCCGCCATTCTTCTGTCGCTGAGGATGATTCTTTCGTCAAATCCTTCGAAAGAAATTCGTGGAACGAGGCGACTTTCTTCCTTTGCTTCCGCCAAATCATCCATGATTGGGGCTATCTTTGGTTCAGGGCCCATGCTGATTCCGATTATTTTGCCTCCGACCGTCTTCTTGACGTAGTAAGCCGCTTCAACCGCCTTAACGTCGTGTGGGTTGAGGACGAGCTCCATCTCCTCCCTCCTTAGAACGCCCGCAACGGTCACCACCTGCGTCGTTTTGGCTGGCACACCTTTGACCAAGCAGAAGATCAACATGGTGACGGTCCA
>JANWZT010000160.1 GCA_025054515.1 Candidatus Caldarchaeum sp. | reverse complement strand
TGAAGGATTCCCTTGACGGCGTAGTGGATTGGGTGAAGTCTCAGCTGAAACCCCCGATAATCCATCTTACATTAACCGACCGTGAACCCGACCTCAACAAAATCCAACAACTCGTGAATCTCCTGCGTGGTAGTGGGTGTCTCGAAGTGAGATACCGACGAGTGTCCTCGGAACCGGATGAGTCTATCGAGGGGCTGGTCGGCAAAGGATTGCCATCGTTCAACATCGAAGAGCTCATAAAGAACTCCATCCAATCCACCAGACTGTCCCCTGAAGCGGTGGACCTCGCGTTAAAAGTTTACAGGGCTTTCCATAGCGGAGGCGCGGAAATGCTCCAGAACATAGTTTTGAACGAAAGGCCTGACAGGGAATGATAATCAACCAAGTCAGCATGCGTGATTTCATCGCATACCATGATGCGGTCATCGATTTTCCGCTTGGCGTAACTGTCATCGTGGGCCAGAACGGGGCGGGCAAAACAACGATACTAGACGCAATCACCTACTCGCTTTTCAAAGAACATGGAAGAGGTGTCGAAGAAAACCTCATCAGAAGGGGCAGAGACAAGGCGAAGGTCAGAGTCCGCTTCACGGTCAGGGGCCGGAAATACGAGGTCGAATGGACTATACAGCGGGGAAAAACCAGCGCCGGCAGTCTCCGGGACATCGAGAAGCAAATGCCCCTCGTGATGCCCGGAATGGGGGAGAAAACCCTTGTCCCCGCGGTCGAGAGAGTTGTTGGCCTAGATAGCAAAATCTTCATGAACGCCATTTACGTGAGACAGGGCCAGATAGCGAAGCTCCTCGAAGACAGGCCCGCCGAAAGAAAGAAAACAATAGCGCATCTGCTTGGAATCGACGAGCTGGAGAAACTATGGGAAGCTCTGAAAGAACCCATAGCGCTTCTCAGAAAAGACCTCGACATCTATGGAGCAAAACTCGAAAGAATTTCCACCCTCCAAACACAACTTTCCGAAAAAACCGCGACACTGAATAGAAACTTACGCGACTTGGAAGCACTCGCATCCGAAATAGAAACCCTTTCGGAAGAGGCGCAAAACTTAGAGCAAGCTCTAGAGGACTTCGAGCAGAAAAGAAAACGCGATGAAGAAATAAACAAAGAGATAATCACTCTTGAAAGCAGGCTGGAAAATAGGAAAACCGAGAAGAAGGCGTTGGATGACCGAATTCAGGAGCTCGAAGCTGCATACCGAGACCTAGAAGCACATCGAGCGAACTACATCGAATACCTCAAGCTCGAGAACATTCACAAAACGCATACAGCTATGCTGCTTGAACTCGAGAAGCAGCTGGAGAAGAAGAAAGAGGTCAAAGCCCTGATGGAAAGGAAGAAAGTAGAAGCTGAATCTATCTCGAAGCAGGTGACTGAATATTTGGAGAGGTTTCGAGAAATTGTGGGCATGCCGGTCAAAGAGACCAACGCGGCCGAGGTTTGGGAGAAAATCACGACCGACCTAGAACGAAAAATCCATGAAACTGAGGAGAGAATTAACTCATTGTGGAATAGGCGAAACACCTACAACATTCTAGGAACTGTTCTAGCAACATCGCTAACTCTAGCATCAATATTCATCTACCTCACAACGCAAAACATCATTACACTTCTCATCAACATTCCATCAGCATTCATCTACCTAACAACGAACAGAATGAAGAAAACCATTGATGAAAAAATACTAAACCTGAGAGCTGGGCGGACGGAACTTTTAAACAGAAAGACGCAGCTCATAAGAGTTGACCCTACAAACTTTCGGAAGATGTTTGAAAAACAAAAGCAGTTGACCGAGGAAGCCACCCGTTTGAGGCCCGATGCTATGGAAGTTGAAAACCTTGAAAAACAACAGAGTCAGCTAAAGAACGAAATCCAGAAAATCCGACAAGAACTCGAGATGCTGCAGCCCAGCCGAGACAAATACAGATTAGCATCATCGGTGCTTGAGAAACACCATCTCCAAACACCTCAACAACTCAAAGAATTAATCGTACAACTTATGAACCAATCCGAAACATTTTCATCTGAGATAGATGAAATCAGGTCACGGCTAGGCCGTTTAGAGACGGAGAAGAAATCCATCGCCTACGACGAACAACGCCATCAAGAAACTGTGAAAAAATACGAGAAAGCTTCGACGGAAAAAACAAGAGCAGAGCAAAACTACGCAGTGCTTTCCAACACCATCCAACATCTCAGGGAGGATATCACAGTCCTTGAAACCCAGTTGAGCGAGCTGGCGCAGATAAAAGAAAAACACGACAAATTGGAATCATACATCAAATCTCTGGAACGTGTTCGAGAAATTTACCACAAAGACGGCGACCTCCAGAAAGTCATGAGAAAGCAGGCGAGCACATCCGTGGAAAAAATTGCCCGACTTTTTCTTCAACAATTCGAGCTCCAGTTTGACGACATTAGAATAGACGAAAACTTCGATGTAAAACTGTATGGCCGCAACGGTGAGCAAACAGTTGATATGCTCAGCGGTGGCGAGAAACTCGTCGTCGCAATCGCTCTCCGGCTGGCGATAGCGGCGGCCCTCGCAGGTGATCGGCTTGAGTCAATCATCATGGACGAGCCCACGATACATCTTGACACGGAGAGAAGAGGGGAGCTGGTCAACGTCCTCAAAAACTTCCGGGGCGGAGGCCGGCTGATTCCGCAGGTGATAGTTGTTTCGCACGACAGAGAGCT